>JANNCK010000081.1:0-18595 GCA_031386545.1 Sphingomonadales bacterium | reverse complement strand
CGTGCCCGAACGCGAGACGACGCCGACGCTGCCCTTCGAGAAAATGCTGCCGGGCATGATGCCGATCTTGCATTCGCCGGGGGTCAGGACACCGGGGCAGTTCGGGCCGATCAGGCGCGACTTGCTGCCCGACAGCGCGCGTTTGACCTTGACCATGTCGAGCACCGGAATCCCTTCGGTGATGCACACGATCAGCGGCACTTCGGCGTCGATCGCTTCGAGGATCGAGTCGGCGGCAAACGGCGGCGGGACATAGACGACGCTCGCGGTCGCACCGGTCTTGGCAACCGCCTCGGCAACGGTGTCGAACACCGGCAGATCGATATGCGTCGTCCCGCCCTTGCCCGGCGTGACGCCGCCAACCATTTTCGACCCATATTCGAGCGCGGCCAGCGTGTGGAACTCACCAGTCTTGCCGGTCATCCCTTGGGTGATGACCTTGGTATTTTTGTCGACGAGGATGCTCATTGCTCAAGGCTTCTCATGTTAATCATGTTAAGTTATCCAACACACCACGTCACTGACTGCAACGGTGGCATTGCGCCGCCAGCAGCGGATACGCTCCCATCGGTGCCGACAGTTATGTAGTCTAGCTGTGGGGTGCCTACAGCGCGGGCCAGCGGAGAACCGTCCCGCTGTCGATGCAGCGTTGGCACGGCAATCACCGAGGACACGAGTTCAGTTTTTGAAAGAATCGGTACGCTGGTTGCGATTGCCTGCGACACATAGCTTAAAGACCCAGCGCTCTTCTCATTGAAGATATCATCAAACGTGACCGAAACCGTGTAGCTGGCTCCAAATTGCACCGCGTCCTGCAAGCGCTTTTTTTCGGAGCGAGTGTCTTCTTTGGTAGTTGTCGGGAACCTCGCGAACTCCACATTACCGCTTTCGCCAACTCGCAATTGCCCGTCAGCGTACGAGCCTGCCTTTTGATGCTGAGAAGCACACGAAGCTGCCAGAGCAGCCAACATAGGCAGAGCAAAGAGTGTCGCTATTGCACGCACGGACTCAGCTCAACGACCCATCAATCGCCTTGCACGCGACCAGCAACTCCTTGACCGCCTCGACACTGACCGCAAGGTTCGCCTTGGCTTCGTCGTTCAGCTTGATCTCGACGATTTTCTCGACGCCGCCCGCGCCGATCATCACCGGCACGCCGACATAGAGGTTATCGACGCCGTACTGCCCGGTCAGGTGGACCGCCGCAGGCAGGACGCGCTTCTGGTCGTAGAGATAGGCCTCGGCCATCGCGATGCCGCTGGTCGCGGGCGCGTAAAACGCCGAGCCGGTTTTGAGCAGTGCCACGATCTCGCCGCCGCCTGCGCGGGTGCGCGCGACGATGGCATCGATGCGTGCTTGGGTGGACATGCCCATCGCGATCAGGTCGGGCACGGGAATGCCGCTGACAGTCGAATATTCGATCACTGGAACCATCGTGTCGCCGTGGCCGCCGAGCACAAAGCTGGTCACGTCCTTGACCGAAACCTTGAACTCGTCGGCGAGGAAATGGCTGAAACGCGAGCTGTCGAGCACGCCCGCCATGCCGACGACCATGTGGTGCGGCAGGCCGGAGAACTCGCGCAGCGCCCATACCATCGCGTCGAGCGGGTTGGTGATGCAGATGACGAACGCGCCGGGCGCATTGGCCTTGATGCCTTCGCCTACCGCCTTCATCACTTTCAGGTTGATGCCGAGCAGATCGTCGCGGCTCATGCCGGGCTTGCGCGCGACACCGGCGGTGACGATGATGACGTCCGCGCCCGCGATATCGGCATAATCGTTGCTGCCGGTGATCGTCGCATCGAAGCCCTCAACGGGGCCGCACTGCGACAGGTCGAGCGCCTTGCCCTGCGGCACGCCTTCGACGACATCAAACAAGACAATGTCGCCCAAACCCTTGAGCGCGGCGAGGTGAGCGAGCGTGCCGCCAATGTTACCTGCGCCGATAAGCGCGATCTTTTTGCGTGCCATGACGGCGCAATCCTTCCCTGAAGTTGCGGAATTGGGGTCGCGCTTAGGCGTCTTGCCTTAAGGCCGCAACCGTCAGGAACGGATTATCTTTGCAAATGGTTCGCAGAAGCGAGAAGGGCTATTTGCCTGCCATTTCCTGAACCAGAATCATCCAGTGTTTAACGCCATCATCGAGTGCCTTGACCGGCAGCCGTTCGTCCTTGCCGTGCGCGCGCAGGTCGACCGGAACCCGAACCCATTCGCCGCCGACACCGTAAATTGGGATGCCTACAACGCGGAACGGGCGGGCATCAGAGGCGCCGGTCGACATTTCTGGTGTCACCGGCATGCCCGGATGCAGCGAGGTCACTGCCTTGGTATAAGCCGCCACGACATCGGGACGCAGCGGCGAGGCCAGCGATGCGACATAGCCATCCTTGCGGGTGACGGTCACTGCGGGACCGGCAATCGCCTTCAGTTCATCAAACACGGCGTTGGGATCGACCCCGGGAAATATGCGACAATTCACGGTGGCGGTGGCAAGTTGCGGGAGCGCATTGGGGGCGTGCCCGCCGAACAGCTGCGTCGCCACGCAGCGTGTCCGGGTCAGACCAACCTCGCCTTCGTCTGCTTCTATGTAATCAGCGGCGGTATTGTCGTCGGGATTTTTCAGCCAGCGACCGATAGCATCCGTCAACGCCGCCGGGCCGATTTTGGCGCGGTTGGTGAAATAGGCGCGCGTGGTTTCGTTCTGCATCGGCTTGAAGCGATATGCCGCCAATCGAGCGAGCGCGGCAGACAGGTCGTAAATTGCATTGTCGGCACGCGGCTTTGAGGAGTGCCCGCCACGGTTCAATACTGTAAACGTGTAATCACTATAGGTTTTCTCTGCCGTTTGTAGCGCTGCCGCCATTGGCTTGTTGTCCGCCGTGAAGCCAATACCGCCGCCGTCGGCGTTAAGGCCGAGTTCGGGATTGCCCATCATCGCGCGCCATTCGGTCGCGCCTTTTTCCGCGCCAATGCCATTGGTTTCTTCGTCGCCAGTGAAGAACACGACAAGGTCGCGCTTCGGCTTGAAACCCGCCGCCTTGAGCTGGATCAGGGCGCGGCTCACACCGACGATACCGCCCTTGATGTCGAGCGTCCCGCGCCCGTAATAATAACCGTCCTTTTCGGTCAGCACGAACGGGTCGGTCGTCGAATCCTCGCGCTTGGCCTCGACGACGTCCATGTGCGCCATCAGCATGATTGGTCGCCCGGTCGCCTTTCCAGGCGCGCGCCAGATTGCCATGAAAACGGCGGTCTTCGGATCGCCGGTGGTCGCATAGGGCATGACCATCACGTCAGCGTCGGGGAAGCCGGCTTTCTTGAACTCTCCTGCCAGATAGGTGGCCATCTCCGGCACCTTACCACGGCCAAGCACGGTCGGGACGTTGATGATTGTTTCAAACATCGCACGGGTCGCGGCGCTATCGGCGGGCGACATCACGGGCGGTGCGGCAAATGCGGGTGTGGCGGCGAGTGAGGCAGTCAAAAACAGAGCGGTTCTGAACATCATAGTACTCCCTTTGCGCACCACGCTACCCTATCCGTGCCCTTCCGCAAGATATTGTGCCGATTGCATTTCCATCAGGCGCGACATGGTGCGGTCGAACTCGAAACGCCCCCCGGAGTCCCCGGTACCGCTTTCGTAAAGTGCGGCCGGTTCGGCATCGGCGGTCGCGATCAGCTTGACCTTATGCTCGTAGAGCGCGTCGATCAGCGTTACGAAACGCGCGGCTTCGTTGCGGTTTTCGGGGCCGAGTTGGGGGATGCCGACGATGATGACGCTGTGATAACGGCGCGCGACCGCAAGATAGTCGCTTGACCCGCGCGCCTCGCCGCAGAGCCGTTTGAAACTGAACACCGCGACGCCCTTGAGACTTTTGGGCACAAGCAAAGTGCGCCCGCCGCCCAGCTCGATCCCGGCGGCGGGGACGTGGAGCGCATCCTCGGGTGGATAGTCGGTCAGCTGGAAGAATGCCTGACGTACCGCCGCTGTCGCCTCCGCGCCGTTGGGTATGTGCCAGGTCTTTACGCCTGCCATGCGCTCCATCCGGTAATCGGTCGGTCCGTTAAGCGCGACAACATCGAGCCGCTGGCCGATCAGGTCGATAAAGGGCAGGAAATGCTCGCGGTTGAGGCCATCCTTGTAGAGGTCTGTCGGTGCGCGGTTCGATGTCGTGACAATCGTCGTCCCCGCCGCGATTAGGCCCGTGAACAGCCGTGACATTATCATGGCGTCGGCGCTGTTGTTGACGACCATCTCGTCGAAGGCGAGGCAGCGCGCCTCGTCGGCAAGCGCCGCGACGACCGGGGCAATCGGGTCGCCCGCCTCCTTGCGCCGTTCGTCGCGCAGGCGGTCGTGGACCTCGATCATGAATTCGTGGAAATGGACACGGCGTTTGCGACGGATGTCGAGGCAATCGTAGAACAGGTCCATCAGCATGGACTTGCCACGCCCGACCCCGCCCCAGAGATACAGTCCGCGCGGCGGCGCAGCTTTGGCCTTGCCCAATCGCCACAGCATCGACCCGCGGGGCGGCACGGCTTCGAGCTCGGTTTGCAATTTGTCGAGGCGAGCGGCGGCATCGGCCTGTGTCGTGTCGGGGCGAAGCTCGCCTGCGGTAACGAGCGCGTGGTAGCGGTCGAGGACGCTGGTCAAGATGGGCACCCCCTAGCGACTTGCCTGAGCTTGTCGAAGGCCGCCGCTTTCTTCCTCCCTTCTTCGCTCGCACAACAATAGCAAGGGGCTTCGACAAGCTCAGCCAAGTCGGCGAATGGGTATAGCCTCATCCTTGCTTGATCCCCGTGCCGACACCCTTTCGCACCGTCCCCGAGAACGCCGCCAGCCGCGCGTCGCCCTGCACCACCAGCCCCCGCATGAAAATCAGTCGCCGGGTCTCGCGCAGGACATCGACCTCGGCATCGAGGAATACATCGGGTCGCCCGGTGCCGATGAACTGGAAACTCATGTCGAGTGTGACGGCGCTCCCCGCTTCGATGATGCCGAGCATCCTTGCCGCAGCGAACAGCGCGACATCGGCAAAGCCCATCGTCGTGCCGCCGTGGATCGAATCCTGCAAATTGGTGTGCTGGCGCAGTGGCAACATCCGCACCCTTGCACCGTCGCCTTCCCGGCGGACGAGCAGCGGGCCAAGGAAAGCGTTATAGCGGGTGGCATCGCGCAACTGCCAGCTGGACCAGCCGGGATGGTCGGGGTCTTCGCCGAAAGTAAAAGCGGACTCGTCAGACATGTTTTTCTTCGAGCGTTAGCGAGAAGCTCTGCCGAGCGTTAGCGAGGTCCACGATGCCGACACTTCGCGCTGGCGCTCGAAGCAGCACCTCGCTAGCGCTTGGCGAAGGGCTACCGCAAATCCTCAAATCACCCGCTCGACCACCATCTTCTTCACTTCGGCGATGGCTTTCGCCGGGTTCAGCCCCTTGGGGCACACGTTCGCGCAGTTCATGATCGTGTGGCAGCGATAGAGCCGGAACGGGTCTTCGAGCTCGTCAAGCCGTTCGCCGGTCATCTCGTCGCGGCTGTCGGCGAGCCAGCGATACGCCTGCAACAGGATTGCCGGCCCCAGGAATTTGTCGCTGTTCCACCAATAGCTCGGGCATGATGTCGAACAGCAGGCACACAGGATGCACTCGTACAGTCCGTCGATCTTGGCGCGGTCTTCGGGTGATTGCAGCCGCTCGGTGCCCGACGGCGTCGGTGTCTTGGTTTTCAGCCACGGCTCGATCGACGCATATTGTGCGTAGAAATGGGTGAAGTCAGGGACCAAGTCCTTGATGACATCCATGTGCGGCAGCGGCGTGATCTTCACCTCGCCCTTCACGTCCTCGATTGCCTTGGTACAGGCGAGTGTATTGGTGCCGTCGATGTTCATCGAGCACGACCCGCAAATCCCCTCGCGGCACGAGCGCCGGAAGGTTAGCGACGAATCCTGCTCGCCCTTGATCTTGATGAGCGCGTCGAGAACCATTGGTCCGCAGCTGTCGAGATCGACCTCGAACTGGTCATAGCGCGGGTTTTCGCCGGTATCGGGATCGTAACGATAGATTTTGAACCCTTTGGCCCGCGCTGCCCCCGATTTCGCTTTGTGAACGCGGCCTTTGCCGCTGATCTTGGAGTTCTTGGGAAGCAGGAATTCGGCCATTGGTTTGGTGTCCTTGGGTGACACTCCCCATTTGCGCTCTGCGCGCCCGAGTGCAACCCCCTTCTCCGTCATTCTTGCGCTTGAACGAGTGCAAAAGTGCGCGGTGCTAGCTGGCGACCGGGGGTGTCAGCACTGCTGCTTTACCGTTTTTGTCGCCGCCACCCCAGTCAAGCTGGCGCGTGACGTACATCACCGCCGCCAGCGCCGCGAACAGCATCAGCGAACCGATCAGCAGCGAATAGGCCTCCAGACTGAGCAGAATGTAGAGCACGGCGTACAGCGCGGTGAGCAGCCCCGCGATATAGCCTGCACGCCGCCAGCTTTTGAGAACGGCTGCCGAGTAAGCGGTAATCAGGCCGATGATCCCCGCGCTGGCGACCAGATAGGCGAAGGTGAAGCCAATCACTTCGGCAAAGGCGAGCAGCAGGACGAAGAACAGGACCAGCGCCGCGCCGACCAGCAGATATTCCACCGTCGACACCCGCACCCCGCCAATGACATCGAACATCAGGAAAGCCAGGAACGTGAAGCCGATGAACAGGAACCCGTATTTGGTCGCGCGGTTGACCTGATCGTAGAGATCAACCGGCTGAACCAGCGTGACCCGCGCGTCATATTTGCCGGGGTCGATGTTGAGTTCGCCGCGGGCAGGGCCGCTGTCGGAGGCGCGGTCAACCGCCTTGGCATCATCGGTCGCGATGAGGGACTGGCCGAGCGCGAGATTGCCGATGCGGTAGGTGGCACTGAACCCTTTGGCATCGATGCGGCGTTCGGCGGGCAGGAAGCCACCCTGAAAACTGGGGCTAGGCCACGTCGAAGTCGCGGTCCACACCGTGTCGCCCGCACGCGGACTGAGCGTCAGCCAGCCATTACCGCGAAAGTCGAAGGCGAAATCCGTGGTCATCGCCTTCCCGCGTAGTTCGCTGGCGTCGAGCCATGCGTAAAAGCCTGCGCCCCCGGTTGCGGCGAGGCCATTGCCGGGTTGCAGCACTAAAGCCTTGACATCGACCGCCACACGCGGGCTGCCGACAAGGCCGCGGGCATCGCTGACCCCGAAGCGTAATTCGGCGCGGTCGAGCGCCATCGCGCCGCCATCGACACCGAAACGCCCGAGATCGGCGGGCATGGCGAACCGCGCCTGCCCTTTGACGGCAGCCTGATAGACGACGGCTTCGTAGATCGAGCGTTGCCGCTTGTCGGGTTTCAATGCGGTGTCAATTTTGACGGTTTCTGGTGCCAGTGTCAGTTCGCGCCACACGCTTTTAGTGCGGGTAACCTGCTTGCCGCCTTCTTCCACGGTCTCGGTCGTTTGTCCGAGATAGGGAATGACGAGTAGTGGCCCGGCGATTGTCTGTGGGCCGCCCCAGCCCTCGGCAATCGAGGCGCGTGCGGTTTCTGACTGGTTCTGCCGGTCATAGACCAGCGCCCAGACCGTGACGAGCGGGATAGCCAGCAACAGACCGACGAGAATCGCCAGCCCCAGCTTTGCCCCCGGCGACCGTTCACCGCCTTTGCTGCGGAATACGGGCGTTGCCGGGGGCAGTGCCATCTTACATCAAGCCCAATTGTTTCGCGGCGAACACCAGCACCAAACCGCCGATGACCGACATGATAAAGCCCGCAGGCGTCGGCTTCATCATGTCCTTTTCTTTGGTGAACATGCCGCCGATGAAGCCACCGACGAACGATCCTAAAATACCGACGATGATTGCCGCGATCCAGCCGGCGTTTTGGTCGCCGGGATAAAGCCACAGTGAAATCGCGCCGGTGATGAGACCGATGACGAGCCAACCGATGATATTCAACATGACGCAAATCCTCCCCGAGTGCGTGGAATGGGGAGACTGACGCCGGTGTGTTGCCTTGGCAAGCCGCCACGATACGGCGCACGGCAAAGATCATGAAAGATTGTAAACGTCCCTCTGTGAGACACCCCCGACGAGAGGGGCGAAATCGGTAGCAATTTCAGCTATGCGCGCCGCTCATGTCGGGCAGAGCACCTCTTTCCGCGCACCAGCGCTTTGCTGCGCGCAGCCGTGTGCGCGCGGGACGCCGCGCGCGGCGGATGCGGCTTGCGGGGGTGATGCTGCTGCCGTTTGCGCTGTTGTCGTGCGTGGCGGAAGGCGGCGGCTTGCGAGTCGCAAGTACCGCAACGCCGCAAGTGGCAGCGCCATCTTTTGCGGGTATTCCGGTGATCGCCGGAACGCCGGTTGCGGTCACCGAGCTGGTTCCCGCCGTCGATATGGCCCCGGTCGAGCCGACCGGCCCATCATTCGTCGCCGCTATCGGCCAGCGTGACCGGATGCGCGCGACGCTGTGTCTGGCGAGCGCGATTTATTACGAGGCCGCGACCGAACCCGACGAGGGCCAGCGTGCCGTCGCGCAGGTCGTGCTCAACCGTGTCCGCCACCGCGAATGGCCACAGACGGTGTGCGGCGTCGTCTATCAGGGATCGAGTGCGCCCGGGTGCCAGTTCAGCTTTGCCTGCGACGGCGCGATGGCGCGGGTGCCGATGCTGGCCGCATGGATCAGGGCGCGCCGCGCCGCCGAACGGGCACTGGCCGGTGAAATCTATGCGCCGGTCGGCAGTGCAACGTTTTATCACACGATGCAGGTTGCCCCCGCATGGGGCCGCCGCATGACGCCTGTCGCTATTGTCGGCGCGCATATATTCTACCGGATGCCGGGCGATGCGCCGGGGGCCGAAACGCTGCCGATGCGCTATGGCGGCGGTGAGCCACATCCCGGGCCACTTCCCCGTGTCGCGCCGCCCGCACAGTTGATGCAGGTTGCGATGCCGGTCGCGGTCGTGCCTGTGACGCCGTTACCTGCTGTTGCGGTCGGAACTTACGTTGCGCCACCGCGCGTTACCTACAGCCCGGTCGCGCCGAGCCGTGACAGCCGTTATGTCGCGGGGGCACTGCCTGATAGCACCATTCGCGAAGAATTTCGCGACAGCGGCAAGTGGATCGCGCGCTAACCTACCTCAACGCATCGGTTGCCGGTTTGCCGACTGGCGCGGTCGCGGGCGGCAGGGCGCGCTCCAGCTGGTCGAGCCAGGTTTTCGCCTTTGCGCCGATGTAGCTTTGCGGTTGCGAGGGTTGCAGCCGCCCCTTCGCTTCCCATTCGGCAATGGTCATTGTTGCCTCGGCGACTGCGGTTGCCAGCCCCTGCGGTTTGCGAAGCGCGTGGTTGACGAGCGCGTCACCGAAGAAGGTCCAGTCATTGTCGGCCTGACATCCGAACGAGGTTTGGGTCGCGGACGCCGCCGTCATGATCGCGGTGCTGTCGGTGACCAGTGTCGGCACGAACACGCCCGCATAACAGGCGCTGATAAGCAGCAGCCGGTTTTTGATCCCGAGTTCGTTCAGCAACCCCGCCAGCTTCGACGGGCCGAGCAACCCGAACCCGGCGTCGCCGTCATTATAGACTACCCCGAACTGCGCGCCGTGGCTGGTGCTGTAGAGCACCAGCACATCCTCCGGCCCCATCAACTCCGACATGCGGGCAAGCGCGGCGGCGATGTTGGCGGGGCTGCCCATCGGGAGTGTGCCGGGGCCGGAGCCGTCGGTGCCGGCGAGGGTCACGCTGTGGCCGGTTGCCGCATAGCGCCGGGTGAGGACACGTCCGGCCTCGCGGGCCTCGCGCCCGAAAACGGGATCGCTGTCGAGGCCGACCGAAAGTATAAAGGCATCGACGGCGCCTTTGCGCCCAGGCGTCAGGCGCGCGAGCGCGGCGGCGAGACGGCGGTGCTCGGCCAGCTGGTATTTCGCGCTGCGTGACCGTTCGATGCTGGTGCCGATGTCGGCGGCATAGGCGATCTCGCCGGGGGACATTTTGTCGAGGAACGGCGGCGCAGCGGTGTGTTCCACCGGCTTGAACGGCACCGGTGCGGCCCCGAGCAGAGCGAGGACAGCAAGCGCGCGAAAACGACGAAACAGCATGAACGACCCCCTGGACGTGATGCTGGTCAGCGCGCGGCGCGGCGTCAAGCCAAAGCGGTCGATGTCAAACTGCCACGCGCGGTACGATGATGCGGAGTGCCCGCACCAGCGCGTCGATGTGCGCGGGCGTGGTGAACAAGGCCGGACTGACACGGACGCACGCGCCCTTTGCCACGCCGCTACGGTGCACAGTGAAGATGCCGAATTCATCGAGCAGGGTTTTCGCAATCGCCATATTGTCCGCCACCGATGTCCGCCCGCGGATGCGAAAGGCGGTGATGCCCGCGTGCAGGGCCGGGTCGGCGGGGGTCAGGATTTCGAGGCCGTCGAGGGTCCGCAGGGGTTCGGCCCAGCGGTCGCGCAACCCGCGCAGGCGGGCGGCACGGGCAGGGGTGCCGATGGCTCCTTGAAAGGCCAGCGCGTCGGGGATGGTCAGTTGCGCGGCCATATTGACGGTGCCGGTGTGGAGGCGGCTTTCGGCAGTGGTGCCGATTGTCGCGCCCCCCGAGGCATTGTTGCCGGGATCGGGGTCAATGTCGGCAAGGCGTGACTTGCGGATGTAGAAGGCCCCGACGCCCAATGGCGCGCCCATCCATTTGTGAAGGTTGAACCCGGCGAAGTCCGCCCCCGCCGCGATGGTCCCAGCCTCCAACTGTCCCCAGCTGTGCGCGGCATCGACGATGGCATCCACACCGCGCGATTTGGCGAGCGCGATGATGTCGGTCAGCGGCAGGGCAAGGCCGGTGCGGTGGCTGAGGTGGGTCAGCAGCACCATCCGGATGCGCGGGTTGGCGTCGAATGCCCGCGCATAGCTATCGATCAGCGATTGCCGTGTCGCCGGTTCGGGCAGGGCAATCTTGATAACCGCGACACCGCGCGACCGGTGCAGCCCTTCGACATAGCCCTGCATCGCATCATAATCGAGATCGGCATGGAGCACGGCATCCCCGGGTCGCAGGCGGTTATAGCCCTGAATCAGGGTCCGCAGCGCCTCGGTCGCGTTGCGGGCAAAGCCGATCTCGTCGGGCGCGGCGCCGAGAGCGGTGGCAACCTGGGCGCGGATCATGTCGAGATCCTTTCCGAAGCCGCGCCGCGCATAATAGCTGTTGTCGCGGTTCACCCGTTCGATGGCGCGCTCGTAAGCGGCCATGACCGGGCGGGCCATGATGCCCCAATTGCCGTTTTCGAGCTGGATGATGCCGGGCGACACGTCGTACTGAGCGGCGATGGCGCGCCAGTAGCTTTCGTCGTTGGGGCCGTTGGGGGTGCCCCCCGGCAGGGCGGTCGCCGCCTGTGCGGCAATCGGGAGTGCAGCGGCACCTGCTAGAACGGCTCGGCGGTCGATGGCGGTCATGCGGGGTTCCCTCGGGCGGCGTGCGCGCGATGCTAGCCGCGCAACCCGTGCCTGCGCTAGGGCGTTGAGCACTGGAATCGCTTTCACCGGGAACCCGTCATGTCCGCACCCATCGCCCTCGATATTCCCCACAAACTGGGCAAGGCCGCCGCGCACGACCGGCTCGACCGCGGCATTGGCAAGATCGGCCAGCTAATCCCTGGCGGCGGGCAAGTGACGCACAGCTGGGCGGGCGAAACGATGACCTTCACCGTGTCCGCGCTGGGCCAGACAATGAATTGCACCACAACGGTGTTCGACGACAAGGTTCACGCCGTCGTCGACCTGCCGCCGATGCTCAGCCTGTTCGCGGGGAAGATCAAAGACGCGCTGGGGGCGGGGTTGCCGAAATTGCTGAAATAGGCGCGGAACGGGACACGCCGCTCCACGCCCGAGTCGCCGCCGCAAACACGCGCTTTTGCGTGCGTTAACTTCACTAGCTTCACCGGGTTAAGCGCATTTTGCTACCCATTGTTCAAAGAGCGGCCGCGATGCCCCGGCGCGGCTACGCTGACAGGCCCGGGACGTGTAGGACAGCGTTATTTTCGCTGTTTGTTCTTTTTCGGGAGGCGGCTTGCGCGTCGTGTGTATCCATAATTGTTTCACGTCTCTTCCCGTCGTATAGACTTCATATGGACCGCCAGGCCGCCCTTGACCGACTGCGTTCGCACGAGAGCGACCTGCGTGCGCTCGGTGTCATGGCTTGCTCGCTGTTCGGCTCGGTCGCGCGCGGTGAGGCTGGGCCGGGATCGGACGTCGATGTTGCTGTCCGGCTCGATGAGGCGCGTCGGCTGACCTTGTTCGACCTTGCCGAAGTCAATTTTCAGCTGGAGGCGATGCTCGGCACAAAAGTCGATGTCGTCAGCGAAGCCGGACTGCGTCCGCGCTTCCGTGCGCGCGTCGAACAGGACCGGGTGCGTGTCTTCTAGGGAACGCGAGGCCGACTGGCTTGCCGACATCATCGAAAATGCACTGGCGGCGGAAAGCTATGTCGCCGGTCTTACCTTTGACGAGTGGCGGGCGGAGCAAATGCGGATCGATGCGGCCGAACGCTGCCTGATGCGCTTGACCGAAGCCGCAATCCGCATCGGCGAAGCACGCATGGCGGAGATCGTCCCGGACACACCGATACATCAGGTGCGCGGGTTGGGGAATTTGCTGCGACACGCATACGATGGCGTCGATCCGGCCGTGGTCTGGGCGACGGTGGTCGATGATTTGCCGATGTTTCGGGCGTCGTGTGAGCAGGCATTGACCTGATCTCCTCTTCTCCCTTTGAGGAGAGGAAACGCAGACGTGGTCTCGCCGCTTGGCGAGGCTTAGTCGGCGTTGGAGAGGGAAGTGCGGTGCTTCGACGGCAACGGCAACCTGTCCCTCACCCCGCTGCGCTGGGGCGCGTATCGCCCTCTCCCCAGAGGGAGAGGGAATTGAGCGAACCGACACGAAGGTTTGTCACAGGTGAAATAGGTATACTGTCCCCGGAATTTTTGGTGGATATTGCCCGTCAATCGAGATCGGTGTATAAACACCGATATGGCCACCCGCTGGAACATCGCCGTCTCGCCCGAAACCGACCGTTCGGTGCGGATGTATCTTGCCGAGCAGGGACGCGGCAAGAAGGGCGAGTTGTCGCGGTTTATCGAGGATGCGGTTCGCGACTCGCTTTTTGATCGCTCGGTCGTGGCAGCGAAGGCTGCCAACGCCAACGTCCCGCAAGAGGAAATAGAGGCAGCGATCGACGAGGCGCTGGCTTGGGCGCGGACGCAGGCACGATAAGACGCGATGCGCGTCGTGCTCGATACAAATGTGTTGTTTAGCGCGCTCATCTCTCCGGAAGGCGTTCCGGGCGCGATCTACGGCGCATGGCGTGCAGGACATTTCGACTTAATCGCAAGCGCAGAGCAGATCGACGAAATCCGGCGCGCGAGCCGCTACGCGAAGTTTCGGCGTATCCTGCAGCCGCACCTTGTTGGCGATATGGTCAATAGTCTCCGTAAGGCGATTCTGCTCGACCGCTTGCCCGAGGTCGAGGGCGCAACCGACCCGTTCGACGCCTTCCTGCTCGGTATGGCCGTGGCAGGCGACGCCGACTGGCTCGTCACTGGCGACCATCGCGCGGGATTTTTGGCGATGGGGAGTTACGGACGGTGCCGGATCGCGACACCCGCCGGGTTTGTGACGGCGGCGCTGGCTTAGTCGGCGTTGGTGAAGGACTTCTGGTTCTCAAGTCGCAGCAGCAGCCCGTTCTTCACCCCGCCGCGCTGGGGGCGTGTCGCCAGTTTCGGGTGAAACAGCCCCCGGCTGTTTCAGTTCGTCCGGGGGACGAACGACCCGAAGGTTCGTCACAGTTGAAATAGGTATACTGTCCCCGGAATTCGGTCAGCGTATAATCATGCACCGGACGGCAATCGATCTTCACGCCGCGCGCATCCGTGCCGTTGTCTGATCCGCCCGCCCTGCGAGCAGGCCTGCAATCGAGATGTCCTCGTCGAGTTCGTCCCAATGCAAGCCGACGGCGCTGATCGATACTTTTTCGCGCAGTTTGGGCGCGCCATGAAGCAGCCGGGGATACCACACGAGCGGGACACCCAAGGTGCGGGCATCTTCCAGATCGACCCACATCATAAATTCGTCGAAACGAACCGCCTTAGCTCTCACTGAAATGGTCATGCCAAGCTCCCTCGATTTCCTCGCGACGGGCAACGACGACTGCTTCGATCCGCGTTAAATCTTTTACGTTGAAGCCATAATTATAGACTTGCTGTACCACAGGATACAGCCAAAATTTGGCGTTGTCGCCTGCCCGGTTGACGTGGATGTGGACGGGCTCACGCGGATCACCTTCGTCCGAAAAGAAATGGAAGCGGAACCCATTCTCACGGAAAACGACGGGCATCGTTTAGTACACCCGAGCCTTCGGCTTGATATACTCGATCTCGTCCGTGAGCGTGTAGTCATGCACCGGCCGGTAATCGATCTTCACGTCCTTGCCGGACGTCCACAGCAACGTGTGCTTCATCCACTCCGCGTCATCCCGGTTGGGATAGCTTTCGTGCATGTGCGCGCCGCGTGACTCGTGGCGGTTGCTGGCGCCGTGGACGGTGACGACGGCTTGCGGGAGCATGTTGTCGAGTTCGAGCGTCTCGATGAGGTCGGTGTTCCAGACCAGACTGCGGTCGGCGACTTTCACATCGGCCAAGCGCGCGGCGACGCGGTCGATGGCGATTTTACCTTCGTCGAGCAACTCGCTGTCGCGGAACACCGCCGCGTGCTTTTGCATCGTGCGCTGCATGTCGAGGCGGATTTCGGCGGTCGGGGTTGCGCCGTTGGCGTGGCGGAATTTGTCGACGCGGGTCAGCGCCATTTCTTCTGACGCGGCAGGCAGCGGCTTGTGCGCGGTGCCGGGCGTGATCAGTTCGGCGAGGCGTTTGCCGGTCGCGCGGCCGAACACGACCAAGTCGATCAGGCTGTTCGAGCCGAGGCGGTTCGCGCCGTGGACGCTGACGCAGGCGGCTTCGCCAATCGCGAACAGGCCGGGGACGATGGTTTCGGGGTTGCCGTCCTTTAACGTCACGACTTCGCCGTGGAAGTTACACGGGATGCCGCCCATGTTGTAATGGACGGTCGGCGCGACCGGCAGCGGCTGACGGGTCAGGTCGACACCGGCGAAGATTTTGCCGGTCTCGGTGATGCCGGGCAGGCGTTCGGCCAGCACCTTGGAATCGATATGGTCGAGGTGCAGGTAGATATGGTCCTTGTGCTCGCCGACGCCGCGCCCTTCGCGGATTTCGGCGGCCATGCTGCGCGACACGACGTCGCGGCTCGCCAAGTCCTTGGCCGACGGGGCATAGCGTTCCATGAACCGCTCGCCCTCGCTGTTGGTCAGATAGCCGCCCTCGCCGCGTGCGCCCTCGGTAATCAGCACGCCCGCGCCGTAAATGCCGGTCGGGTGGAACTGGACGAATTCCATGTCCTGAAGCGGGAGGCCTGCGCGCAGCACCATCCCGCCACCGTCGCCGGTGCAGGTGTGCGCCGACGTGGCCGAGAACCAGCAGCGGCCATAGCCGCCGGTGGCGAGCACCACGCTGTGCGAACGGAAACGGTGGATGCTGCCATCCTCCATGCACATGGCAATGACGCCACGGCATTCACCGTTTTCCATGATGAGGTCGAGCGCGAAATATTCGATGTAGAAATCGGCGTCATACTTCAGGCTCTGCTGGTAGAGCGCGTGGAGCATGGCGTGGCCGGTGCGGTCGGCGGCGGCACAAGTGCGCTGCGCGGGCGGGCCTGCCCCCATGTTCTGCATCATGCCGCCGAACGGGCGCTGGTAGATTTTGCCCTCTGCCGTGCGGCTGAACGGGACACCGGCGTGTTCGAGCTCGTAGACGGCGGCGGGTGCCTCGCGCACCAGATATTCGATCGCGTCCTGATCGCCGAGCCAGTCGCTGCCCTTGACCGTGTCGTACATATGCCAGGTCCAGTGGTCCGGACCCATGTTGCCGAGCGAGGCGGCGATGCCGCCCTGTGCAGCCACGGTGTGGCTGCGCGTCGGGAAGACTTTGGTAATGCACGCGGTTTTGAGGCCGTTCTGTGCGGCCTCCATGACGGCGCGGAGACCCGAGCCGCCCGCGCCGACAATGACGGCGTCATAGCTGTGGTCGATGATTTTATAGGCAGAATCGGACATTTAGACGGGCGTCCCTGTAACGGCGATTTTCAGGATAGAAAACAGGGCAAGTGCCCCTGCGCCGAATGTAAAGATGTTGAGCAGGCCGAGAAATACAACCCGCGATGCACCATGCTGGTAATCCTCGATCACCACCTGCAGCCCCATTTTGAAATGCCAGAAGGTGTTGAACACGATCAGCGCGAGCGGGACGGCAACGAACGGCGACTGCATCCAGCCGCGCACGAGGCCATAGTCGAGGTTGGGCAGCCGCACGAGCGAGACGACCAGCCACAGCATCAGGATGAGGTTGACGAACGCCGTCATCCGCTGCTGCCACCAATGGCCCGCGCCATGCCGAGCCGAGCCGAGGCCGCGGACGCGCTTGATCTCGCTGCCGCCCTGCATTCCGCTGCTCATGACGCCATCCCCTTGGTGAAGATATACGCCCAGGTCAGCGCGGTCGCGGTCACGCTGAACGCGATGGTGGCGAGCGCCCCCATGCGGTTGATCTTCAGCTCATAGCCCGCGCCGATGTCGAGAATGAAATGGCGGACGCCATTGGCGAGATGCTGAAAGAACGCCCAGCTCAGCCCGATGGCGGTGACCAGCGCCAGCCCGTTGGCCAGACCGGGCAGGACCGCGTTGTTGTCCGTCCGCTGCACGACCCAGTTGTGGAACACGGCATAGCTGTCCGGCCCGCCCGCCAGCGCCGCCAGCCACCACACGAACATGACAGTGCCGACCGTTGCCAGCGCCACGCCGCACATGCGGTGCAGGATCGAGACCAGCATATGCGGTCCCCATTTCCAGATCGTCAGATGCGGCGAAAGCGGTCGCGCGGAGGTTCGGCTCATGTTGTGCCCTCGAAGGTCGTAAATTCAGTGCTGTCGTGTCCTTACGCCGTTGGACCTGTGATGCAACCGCTCCGGCGCTCAATTTGCGGCTCTAACGCTTCATTAACCAGACACGAGTAGCGTCGCTTATTGTAAATTATCCGACTGCCCGACAGGAAAAACCGCCGATGACTACCGCAAGCGCGTTGCCCGCCATCCGGATCGATCTGGCCGAGCGGCTGACCTATTTCGACCGTGATTCGACCTTGTCGGCCGACGCGGCACTGGTCCGCGATGCCATCGCCGGGCAAGAAGAAATGGTCATCGACGCATTCTGGGATCATTATCGCAAATGTCGCGGAAAACCACCCGGGACTGACGCGGAATTCATCGCCATCCGGCAGAGCGGCATTCGCTATATCGGCCTTAAGTACGAAGCTGCGACGGGTCAGGACTGGGCCGACATTGCCTCCGAACACGCCAAGCTGGCCTATCGGTCAGGCGATTCAATCGCGCTGGTCCTGTCATGTTTTGAAGCGGCGCATCACGCGACGATCGAAGCGGTCAGGCTGAAGTACAACGACGCGCTCGACGCACAGCGCCGCGCCGTTGCGGTGGTCGTTAAACTGGCCATGCTCGATGCTGAAATCATGTCGGCGACGGTGGCGGCGATGAATGCCCGCGACATCGAAAAGAAGCGGATTGATCGCGCTGACCTGTTCAGCGAAAAAATCGCGGCTGAACTGACCAGTGCGTCAGACCTAGGGAAGCATTTGCGTGGGCAGGCTTCGGATGCATCGGGCGCGACGCGCGGGATGCTCGGCAAAGCTTTTGAAGTTGCCGCCGCTGCCGAACAATCGGCGGTCGCAATGCGCGATGCCGCACATACCGCGGCAGGGCTGATCCGCGCCATCGAGGAGGCGCGGGGCGAAGTCGAAGTGGCTGCCGATATTGCAGCGCGTGCCTCCGAACAGGCGACGGACGCGGTCCGGGTGTCGCAGACGCTTTCGGAAACGGCGAAGAGCATTGAGTCCATCCTTGGCCTGATCCGTGACGTGGCGGGGCAGACTAATTTGCTGGCGCTGAACGCGACCATCGAGGCAGCGCGGGCAGGGGATGCCGGACGCGGGTTTGCGGTTGTCGCGCAGGAAGTGAAAAGCCTCGCCAACCAGACCGCGCGGGCCACCGACGACATCGCGTCGAAAATTGCGGCGATCCAGTCGGCGACGCAATCGACGGTGACGACGAATGATTCGATCCGGGCGACCGTTGCCGAGGTCCAGTTGTCGGCAACACGCATCCGCAAGGCTATGGAAACCCAGGCTCAGACGGTGACGATGATTACCGCCGCTGTCGACGAAACCGCGCTGGCGGCGGACACGATGTCGTCGACGATTGCGGCAATCCGACAGGATACCGAAACGGTTGCGACCGAGATCGACGAGCTGGAAACCGGGTTCGAGAGCGTGAACCGGAAGCTGGCGATGCTGCGCGATGCAGCGGGGGATTATGTGAGGCTGGCGGCGTAAAGCGCGGCGCAGCCGCAATCAGTTTAGATTTCACGCGGAGGCGCGGAGAAGCGGAGAAGAGGGCGCCCC
>JANNCK010000257.1:0-1760 GCA_031386545.1 Sphingomonadales bacterium | reverse complement strand
GGTCTCACGATTCTACGACCCGATGATCGCCAAGCTCATCACCTGGGCCCCGACCCGCCTCGAAGCCATCGACAAGCAAGTCACCGCGCTCGACAGTTTCGAAATCGACGGCGTCGGCCATAATATCGATTTCGTCTCGGCGATCATGCAGCACCCGCGCTTCCGCAGCGGCGAGTTCACCACCGGCTTCATCGCCGAGGAATATCCCGAAGGGTTCCATGGCGCGCCCGCGTCCCCCGAACTCCTCCGTGCGCTGTCCGCCATTGCCGCATTCGCCGCGACCGCCGAGGCCGACCGCGCCCGGCGTGTTGACGGACAGCTCGGGCGACGCCTGCGCCCGCCCGCAGACTGGCAGGTCGCTGTAGGCGGCGCGAACCATGACGTCTCGATCAGCACCGATGGCATTGTCGTCGACGGCGAAGACCTCGACATCGAACTCGAATACACACCCGGCGACCGGATCGTTGAGGCACTGTTCGACGACACCCCGCTTGCGGTACGCATCCTACGCACCCGTGCCGGGTTCAAGCTAACCACGCGCGGTGCCAGCCACATCGCCCGCATCCTCCCCGCCCATGTTGCGCCACTAAGCGCACATATGATCGAGAAAATTCCGCCCGACCTCTCCCGCTTCCTGTTGTCGCCGATGCCGGGCCTGCTCACCGCGCTCCATGTTGCCGCCGGGGACAAGGTCGAGGCCGGGCAACCGCTTGCCGTCATCGAAGCAATGAAAATGGAAAACATCCTGCGCGCCGGCAAAACCGGCACGGTCAAAAGGGTGAGCGCCGCACAGGGCGACAGCCTTGCGGTCGATCAGGTCATTCTCGAACTCGATTGACCGTCACCAAGGCCGTAACTACCGCCTCGCCAACGCGATCCCCGCCAGATTCTGCGACCGGGCGATTTTGCGGATCTGGACATTTCGAACGCCGCGCATCGCCTCGAACATCACCAGATGCGCGCGCAGCGCCGGACTGCGGCATTTCCACACCCCGTTGGCCTGATGGATCACTGTTGCAGCATCGCCAAGCAATACAAACTCCGCCACGCCCAGCGCCTGCGCCGCACGCAATGCGGCTATCAGCGCCAGCCACTCGGCATCATTGTTGGTGCCGTAACCGAGATCGGGAAACAGACGGGTCTCACCACGAACGGTGACGGCGGCTTCCATCTGTCCAGGGTTTGGGCGGCAACCGCCGTCGAAGTAAATTTTGAGGCGTTTCGGCGAGGTCTATCCCGCCCCTAACCGCACGCCATGCCACCTCAAATGGTCGCCCATGAACGTCGAGATGAAATAATAGCTGTGGTCGTACCCCGGCTGCATCCGCAGCGTTAGCGGGATACCCGCTGCCGCGCATGACGCCTCCAACAGGTCGGGGCGGAGTTGATCGGTCAGGAAAGTGTCGGCGGCACCCTGATCGACGAGCAGGTCGGGGAGGCGAGCGCCGTCCTCGATCAGCGACACTGCGTCATAGGCCCGCCAAGCGGCGCGATCCTCGCCGAGGTAGCCGCCGAGTGCTTTTTGCCCCCACGGCACTTGTGACGGTGCAACGATGGGGGCGAAGGCACTAATGCTTTTGAAGCGGTTGGGGTTGCGGAGCGCCACCGTCAGTGCACCGTGGCCGCCCATCGAGTGGCCTGTGATGCCCTGACGCGCCAGATCGATGGGGAAGTTGGCGGCCACGAGCGCGGGCAATTCGTCCTCGATGTACGACCGCATTTTGAAATGCGGCGACCATGGCTCCTGTGTGGCATCGACG
>JANNCK010000004.1:0-13793 GCA_031386545.1 Sphingomonadales bacterium | reverse complement strand
TGCCGGTGCCGGTCGCGCCCGCGATCAATCCGTGGCGGTTGGCGCGCTTGAGGTTGAGCATTTGTGGCTGGCCGCCACCGCTCGCCGCACCGATAAAAATGCTGTCGTCCGCCATTACAAAAAACCCCTGCCCAACTCTCGTCGGACAGGGGCTTAGCGCAATCGGATGCGACCCGAAAGCTGGCTTCGCGGCGGATTACTGTCCGTCGCTCAGCCGAACTGGTACATAACGTGATGGCGTATTGCCGCGCTGGACGCTGAGCAACACACTCGGGCGACCGGCGGCCTTGGCAGCGGCAACGCCACTCGCGATTTCAGCCGCTGTCGTCACCGGACGCTGGTTGATCGCGGTGATGATATCGCCGCGCTGCAACCCCTTTTGCCCCGCATCGCTGCCTTGGTCGATCGAGGTGATCACAACGCCCTTAACCGGCGCGGGCAGGCCCAGCGCGCGGGCAATATCGGCAGTCATCGGCGTGACTGAAAAGCCTAGCGTGTCGCGCGTCGCCTTTTGCGTGGTCTTGTCATCCTGCGGCACGGCATTGGCACCGTCGCCAGCAATGGCCGCCAGCTTTTCGTCGGAGGGGCGTTCGCCAAGGATGGCAGTCACTGTCTGGCGCTGACCGTTACGGATTAGCTCGATAGGGATACGCGAACCGATGGGCAGGTTGGCCACAATGAACGACAGTGTCTGGTCAGGTGTGATGTCTTTGTTGTTCACCTTGGTAATGACATCACCCTGCTGGATACCGGCACGGGCGGCACCTTCGCCGGCAACAACGCTGGCAACCAGTTCACCACGATCCTTGGGCAGGCCCAGCGATTCGTAGATTTCAGGACTCATCGGCTGGAGCTGGATACCAAGATAGCCGCGCTTGATCGCAGCCCCACCGCGCAGGGTATCGACAATCGGTTTGGCCTGATCGGCTGGAATCGCGAAACCGATGCCGACATTGCCGCCGGTCGGCGTGTAGATCTGCGAATTGATACCGATGACGTTGCCGTTCATGTCGAACAGCGGCCCACCCGAATTGCCCTGGTTGATCGAGGCATCGGTCTGGATAAAGCGGTCATAGGCACCACCTTGACCGGTCGCGCGCTGCAGTGCCGACACGATCCCGGCGGTAACGGTCGAACCGATTCCGAACGGACTTCCGATAGCGACAACCCAGTCGCCGACGCGCGCGCCTGCTGAATTACCGAAGCGGACGAAGGGCAGCCCCGCCGCTTCGATCTTTAGCACGGCAATATCCGAAGACTGGTCGCGTCCGACGAGGCGCGCCTTATATTCCTTGCGGTCGGTCAACGTCACTGTGATCGATTCGACCACCGCGGTGCGCGTTCCTGCCGACACGACGTGATTGTTGGTGACGATGTAACCGTCGGCTGAAATAATGAAGCCCGAGCCGAGCGACTGGCCCTGCCGCGTGACTGGGCGACCGTCGTTATTGCCGCCGCCCTGTCCCTGACCGAACAGGTCGCCGAACGGTGTGCCGGCGAACGGATTATTCTGCTGCACCGTGATTTTCTGCGTGGTCGAGATGTTGACGACGGCGGGCTGGAGCTTGGCGACCATGTCCGCAAAGCTTCCCGGCGCGCCAGCGCGCGGCGCGGGCACCGAAATCGCGCCGGGCTCATTCTGTGCGGTTTGCGCGGCTGACGGCGTCTGGAACACCATTGTCGCGGCGGTCCCGCCAATCAGCAGGGCAGTAGTCAGGGCATAGACATTACGCACTTGTGGGTCTTCCTCTCAGGTTCTGCAGGCAACCTTGCCATTAGCGTTGCCGTGCGGCGGCTGAACGCTGATTGAATGAACGCCTTTAACGATTGCCACCACGGAATTCGCGCAAATAGTCGTTGCCCGGCGACAGGATGATCGACGATTGCCCGGTCGGGTTGCTGCCATCCGATCCGAACGTCCGTTCATAGGACTGCATTGCGCGATAGAAATCGTAGAACCGGGGATCTTTTCCGAACGCGGCGGCATAAATACCCGCGGCCTCGGCATCGGCATCGGCCCGAATAATCTGCGCCTTTTGCAACCCCTGTGCTTCAATCGTCCGCGCTTCCTGCACGCGGGCGCTGCGCATCCGGGCATAGGTCGCTTCGAGTGCTGCGCCCTCGGGCGGGTCGGTCTTCTTGATACGGACATCGACGATTTCGGCACCGTATTGCCGCGCCTGCACGTCTAGCGCGCGGCGGACATTTTGCATGATGACCCCGCGTTCGGGGCTGAGCAGTTCGGCGAACGGGCGCTTGCCGAGTTCGTTGCGAACCACCGAACCCAGAATCGGCGCGAGCTGGTCGGCAACGCGCTCCTCGGTGCGGGCTGAAATATACATCCGCAGCGGATCGACGATGCGATAGCGGGCGAAGGCATCGACGTTGAGGCGATACTGGTCGGTCGACAGCACCTGCTGGCCGACCATATCGACATCGCGCACGCGCTTGTCGATCCAGATGATCGAATCGGCGAACGGCAGCACCGCGAGCAGCCCCGCCCCTTCGCCACCGAATTGCTGCTTTGGCTGATAGCGGTTGACGAGCAAAGTCGGGTTGCCAAAGCGCAAGACGACACCCTGCTGGGTTTCGGGCACGACCTTGATCGTGTTGGACAGCAGGAACACGATGGCAATGGCGCCGATTCCGAACAGCATCGGGTTGCGCATCAGGCGTTCAATCATGTTCACTGTCCGGCTCCCGTCGCGGGTTCAGGGGCGCGCTTCAATTCACGCAACGGCAGGTACGGCGTCACGCCGGGTGCCTCGACGATGGTTTTGTCGACCCGTGACAGGACGCGCTCCATTGTCTCGTAATACATACGGCGACGGGTAACCTCGGGGGCCAGCTTATACTGGGCATAAACGCGGTCGAACGCGCCCGATTCGCCTTGGGCCTTGGCCAGCACCTGCTGGGCGTAAGTGCGCGCATTGTTGACCGAAGTTTGCGCGTTGGAACCGGCGGCGGTCACTTCCTTGAACGCCTCGACAACCGCTTCGGGCGGGTCGGTTTGTTTAATCGTGACACGCTGGATCGAAACGCCGGTGCGATAGCCGTCGAGGATGTTTTGCATCTGCTGGCGGACGTCTGCCTCGATCGTGTTGCGGCCCGAACCAATGGCGGCATTGAGTGGCATATTGGCAATCGACGCGCGCATCGCGCTTTCGGCGACGCTCTTGATCGTCGCTTCAGGGTCGACCGACTGGAACAGGAACAGCTCGGGATCGCGGATGTTCCAGCCCACCGAATATTCAAGGTCGATGATATTCTGGTCACCGGTCAGCACCAGCCGCTCGCCGCTGCCGCCGGGAATATCGATGGAGCGGATGCTCTGCACGTCGCGGGTCTGCACCCGGTCAATGGGGGCGGGCAGCGTCAGGCTGACACCTGGATTGAGCGTGTGCGAGTAGCGGCCAAGGCGCGTGACAACGCCGCGCTCGGCGGGTTCGATCTGGTGAACGCTGGTCAGCGCGATCCACAAAACCACCAGTGCGAGCAGGCCATAGCCGATCCAGCGTACCGGATTGCTGCCGCTGGGCACTTGGCCGCGCACACCCTTGGCACGGCGGAGCAGTTCGTCGAGCGCCGACGGACCGTTGCCGCGTGGGCGGTCACCGTCGGGCGGCTGGTTCCACGGATTGCGTGGGCCGCGAGGGCCACCACCACCCCCGTTGTCGCCGCCGCCGCCCCCGCCCGCGCCTTTGCCGCCCCACGGGCCACCATTTTCGTTAAGCAGCACGGCCATGGCCGCACGCATCTCGCTTATTGTTCTCATGACTACGTTATAGGTAGCGTTGACGCGATTTACAGTGGGTAACCGTCAATGCCGGTGTATGAGCGCGCCTGATGACCGAAATTTCTGATCTCCAAGCCGCTATCGCCACCATAGCTGCCGCAACCGGGCGCGCCGGACCACCGCGTTTCGCTGACGGGCGGGCAAGTCTTATCCTCGATGTGACCGGCCTTGCCACGGAGACGCGCGAGGCACTCGACCGCGATCTAAAGGCGGCCTTGTCCGCCGTACCCGGTGTCGAAACCGTCCGCATCGCCCAGACCAGCGAGCGCACGGGACGTCGCCTGATCGCGGTGGCGAGTGGCAAGGGCGGCGTCGGCAAATCCACGCTGTCGGCCAATCTCGCCATTGCCTTGGCACGCAGCGGGCACAAGGTCGGGCTGATCGACGCCGATATTTACGGCCCCTCCCAACCGCGCCTGATGGCGACCGAGGGGGCAAAGCCGACGGCGAAGGATGGCAAGCTCGAACCGGTGCCGACGCGCTTTGGTATCGCCATGCTGTCAATCGGTCACCTCGTCGAACCCGGACAGGCCGTCGCGTGGCGCGGGCCGATGGCGGGCAATGCGCTGGGCCAGATCATCGACGCCGATTGGGGCGCGGCGGACATTTTGATTGTCGATCTGCCGCCCGGCACTGGTGATGTGCAACTGTCGATGATCTCGAAGCATAAACCCGCCGGGGCGGTGATCGTCTCGACGCCGCAGGATCTGGCGCTGATCGATGCGACCCGCGCCATCGACCTGTTCAACCAGTCGGGTGTGCCGCTGATCGGGATGGTCGAAAATATGAGCGGCTATGAATGTCCCCACTGCGGGGAAGTCAGCGATCCGTTCGGCAGCGGCGGCGCGCAGGCGGCGGCGGGGACAATGGAACTGCCCTTCCTCGGGCGTATTCCGCTCGACATTGCCATCCGGACTGCGTCGGACGCGGGCGATCCCCCGGCGGCGGGGAACAGCGCACAGGGACAGGCGTTTGCCGATATTGCCGCGAAAGTGGCCGATTGGCTGAAGGACCACTAAATGCCGCTGACCACTGATGCCGCGATTGTGGAATTACTGTCCTCGGTTCGCACGATTGCGATGGTCGGCGCCTCCGACCGCCCGGATCGTCCGAGTTACGGCGTGATGAAATTCCTGCAGGACCACGGCTACCGCGTGATCCCCGTCAACCCGTCGATCACCGGCGAACATATCCACGGCGAGTTCGTTTGGCGCGAATTGTCCGAAATCGGCGACCACATCGATTTGGTCGACATTTTCCGCCGCAGTGCTGATGCGGGCGATGCTGTCGATCAAGCAATAACGGCAGGCGCAACGGCGGTGTGGATGCAACTCGGTGTCGTCAACGAAGCCGCCGCTGCCCGCGCCAAGGCAGCGGGGCTGAAAGTCGTCATGGACCGTTGCCCGAAGATCGAAATCGCCCGACTGGGCCTCTCGCTCGTCGCCTAGACCAATCGGTCAAAATGCTGGTGCTGCCGGTGAGGATTGAACTCACGACCTCAGCCTTACCAAGGATGCGCTCTACCACTGAGCTACGGCAGCATACCGGCGGATTATTTGCGGGTAGGGGCGGGCCTATGAAGAAAGCGTGTGGACGCGTCAAGGCGCGCGGGCGTATTGTGCCTCGATGGCCAAAGCTGACCCCGAAGCGCTCGCCGCGGCGCTGCGTGAAAATCTGAAGAAGCGCAAAGCGCGGATGCGGGCCGCGCGCGACGGCGGCGAAACGACCGAAAGCTTTGGATCGGACGAAGAGGGCGACGTGCCCATGCCCGTGGACGGCTCGCGTCCCGGGGCATGGGTGAACATCGGGTCAAAGAAGGTCTGACTCAGCGCGGGGCCATACGAATAGCCCCATCCAGCCGGACATCTTCGCCGTTAAAATAGCTGTTCTCGATCATCGTCAGCGCAAGGTGTGCGTATTCCTCTGGTTTGCCCAACCGTTTGGGGAACGGCACCGATGCGGCCAGCGCATCCTTCACCGCCTGTGGCGCGCCCAGCATCAGCGGGGTTTCAAAGATACCGGGTAGGATCGTGTTGACGCGAATGCCCTCGCTCATCAGGTCGCGGGCGATTGGCAGGGTCATGCCGATGACGCCCGCTTTTGACGCCGAATAGGCGACCTGGCCCATCTGGCCGTCTTCGCCCGCAACGGACGCGGTGTTGACGATGGCCCCGCGCTCGCCGTCGTCATTCTGCGGATCGAGCGTCATCATGCCCGCCGCCGACAGCGCGACACAGCGAAAGGTGCCGACGAGGTTGATCTGGATCAGCCAGTTGAAGGCATCTGCGGGATAGTGCTTGATGCTGCCGTCCTGCTTGCTGCGGCTGGCGGTCTTCATTGCGGCACCCGTGCCCGCGCAACAGACGAGGACGCGCTCCTGCCCGTGGGCGGCGCGTGCCTTTGCAAAGCCTGCGATCACACTTTCGTCGCTGGTGACGTTCACTTCGCAGAACACGCCGCCGATTTCCGCAGCCATCGCCTCGCCTTTTTCGGTTTGCAGGTCGAAGATCGCGACTTTGACGCCCTTGGCTGCAAGTGCGCGGGCGGTGGCGGCACCAAGGCCGGATGCGCCGCCGGTGATGACGGCGGAAACGGTTGAGTCGAGTTTCATTGTGGGTCTCCCAAAATTGAAAGCCGTCACCCTGAACTTGTTTCAGGGTCCACCCTACGCCCCGAACAGCCGTCCGCGTCGAAAGGTGGATGCTGAAACAAGTTCAGCATGACGGCACTTATTGAAACTAAAGTCGTTCGATGATCGTGACGTTGGCAATCCCGCCGCCCTCGCACATCGTTTGCAAGCCATAGCGGCCGCCGCGTGCGTGCAGCGCATGGACCAGCGTCGCCATCAGCTTGGTTCCCGAAGCCCCGAGCGGATGCCCGAGTGCAATCGCGCCACCGTTGACGTTGAGGCGGGCATGGTCCGCCCCGACGTGCTTCATCCACGCCATCGGCACCGGCGCGAAGGCTTCGTTGACTTCGTACAAGTCGATGTCGCCGATCTTGAGTCCGGCGCGCTGCAATGCCCGGTCGGTTGCGAACAAGGGTTCTTCGAGCATGATGACCGGGTCACCCGCCGTCACCGTGACATTGTGGATGCGGGCCAGCGGGGTCAGGCCGTGTGCCTTGAGCGCGGCCTCGCTGACGATCAGCACGGCACTGGCGCCGTCGCAAATCTGGCTGGCGTTGGCCGCCGTGATGTTGCCGCCCTCCTGCAACAGTTTGACGCCCGCCAGACTTTCGGCGCTCGCATCGTAACGGATGCCTTCGTCGGTGCGGTGGCTCTCGACCCCTTCGGGTGTTTCAATGTCGAGCGGCACGATTTCGCGGTCGAACACGCCCGCTAGCGTCGCCGTCGCCGCCCGCCGGTGCGATTCGAGCGCGAAGGCATCGAGCATGTCGCGGTTGAAGCCGTGCTTTTTGACCATCATTTCGGCACCGACAAACTGGCTGAACATGATGCCGGGATATTTCTCTTCGAGGCGCGGGCTTTTGTAATTGCCCATGCCCTCTTTCATGTGGAGCATCATCGTCGAGCCCATCGGCACGCGCGTCATGCTCTCGACACCGGCGGCGATGACCATGTCCTGCGTGCCTGACATCACGGCTTGCGCCGCAAACTGCATCGACTGCTGCGACGATCCGCACTGGCGATCAATGCTGACGGCGGGAACGCTATCGGGCAAATGCCGCGCGGCAAGCACCGCATTGCGGCCAACCTGTCCGGCCTGCTGCCCGCCCTGCATGACGCAGCCCATGATGACATCCTCGACAGCGCCGCCATCAATGCCGGTGCGCGCGACGATGGCGTCCAGCGTTGCCGCCGCCATATCAACAGGATGCCAGCCCATCAGCTTGCCGCCGCGCTTGCCTCCTGCAGTGCGTACTGCGTCGACGATATATGCCTCTGCCATCGTTTTTGTCCTTTCCGTAAACGTAAGCTTTGTGCTTCAATCGCGCGTTCGCCCGACAAGGGCAAGGCAGTTTTGGATCAGGGGGCGATTATGGATGTACGCGATGCCGTGGCGGCGCGGCGGTCAATCCGCGGATTTCTCGAAACGCCGGTGGAGCTGGCGCTGGTCCAGCGGCTCGTCGGCGCGGCGTCGCGGTCGGCCTCGGGCGGCAATCTCCAGCCTTGGCACATCGACATTGTGGCAGGCGAAGCGATGAACCGCCTGAAGCAGACGATGGTCGCCAAGCTGGCGGACGGACCCGAGACGCCCGAATATGACATTTACCCGAAAGAACTGGTCAGCCCCTATCGCGACCGGCGTTTTGCCGTCGGCGAGGCGATGTACGACCGGATCGGCATTCCGCGCGACGACAAGCTGGCGCGGCGGATGTGGTTCGCGCGCAATTTCGCCTTTTTCGGTGCGCCGCTCGCGCTGTTCATGACCATCGACCGCCGCATGGGGCCGCCGCAGTGGAGCGATATGGGTATGTTCCTGCAAAGCTTCATGCTGCTCGCGGTGGAAGAGGGGCTGGCGACATGCGCGCAGGAATGCTGGGCGGTTTACCCCGCAACGGTCAAGGCGTTCCTCGGCACGCCTGATGAGCGGATGCTGTTTTGCGGGATGGCGGTCGGGTATGAGGCTAGCGCCGAACCAGCGAACGCGCTGCGGACGGAACGGGCCGACGCCGGGGAATGGCTGCGGACCCTAACCGATTAACGACCGAATTTCGGCATCAAACTCCCGACCCGCTGCTTGTAATCGGTGTAGTGGGTGCCGAACACGTCGATCAGATCGCCTTCCTCAATCGGAATGGCGATCAGGATATAGGCCGTCATCCCTACTGCCAGCAGCAGATGGCCGTAGGTCATCACCGGCGTCGCCCAGAAGGCGATCAGGAAACCCAGATACAGCGGGTGCCGCACCAGCCGGTAGAGGAACGGCGTGCGGAACTCGGGCGGACGCGCGGCCTGGCCGGTCAGGTTGAGCCACACCTGCTGCAGCCCGAACAATTCAAAATGGTTGATGAGAAAGGTACTAAGCAAGACCATGCCCCATCCGGTGAAAAACAGCGCCCACAGCACCCAGGCAGCAGGCCCCGTCATTGCCCACAACACTGCTGGAATGGGGTGCCACAGGGCGTACAACAGGATCAGCACCAGACTGGAAGCTAGGACATAAATGCTGCGTTCGAGCGCGGGCGGCACAATCCGTGTCCATAGCGCTTTGAACGCGGGGCGCGCCATGACGCTGTGCTGAACGCCGAAGGCCGCGATCAGACCCAGATTGATGGCCACCGCAAGCAGCACCGGCGCGCTAGGTCCACGATCTACCGTGACTGGCACCCAAGGCAGGTCGCCAACGAACGCGATCAGATACAGGAATGTCGCGAAGAAAACTGTGTAACAGACCGCTGCAACGGCCAAAAAAAAGCCACGGGTCATCACCTTGTCCCCCAATGTGATAGGCAGAGCTTATCACTAATCAGGTTTTACGCAATATGGCCGTCTTGCCGCGCGGGCCGGTCAATGCCCTTTACCGCGTGCTTTCTGCACGCCCGTCACCACGACCGCGATCACGGCACCGATCACCAGCCCGACAACACCCGAAAACCCGGCATCGGCAACCCAGTGGACGAAGCCGCTGCCCCCGCCGACTTCGGCGACGAAATGCGGGGTCGCGTGCAGGCCGTGGACAATGATGCCGCCGCCGACCCAGATCATCGCCGCCGTGCCAACGACGGACAGGAAACGCAGCAGCCACGGCATCGCCTCGACCAGCCCGCGGCCCAGCGCGCGGAATGGCGACAGGCGGTTTTTCGCGAGATGGACGCCAACGTCGTCCATTTTCACGATCAACGCGACGACACCGTAAACGCCCACAGTGACGGCCAGCGCGACCAGCGCGAGGCTCGCTGCCTGTCCCCAGATCGACTGGTTGGCGACTTCGGCAAGGGCAATCGCCATGATCTCGCCCGACAGGATGAAATCGGTGCGGATCGCGCCCGCGACCTTGGTTTCCTCAAGCAGTGCATGATCCTCACCACCATCGGGTATCAAATCCTCACCCGCATGATGGCCGGTGAAGACGTGGATGACTTTTTCTGCGCCCTCGAAACACAGATACGCGCCGCCGATCATCAATATGGGCGTAATCAGGAAGGGCGCGAACGCGCTGAGCAGCAACGCGGCAGGAAGCAGGAACAGGATTTTATTGCGGATTGAACCAACTGCGATCTTCCAGATGATCGGCAGTTCACGGTCAGGTGTGAAGCCCGTCACATAGGTCGGGGTAACTGCGGTATCGTCGATCACCACACCGGCGGCTTTGGTGCCTGCCTTGGCCGCTGCTGCACCGATATCATCGACCGACGCGGCAGCAATTTTGGCAATCCCGGCGATGTCGACGAGAAGGGCGGCTAGACCTGAAGGCATGAACGATTTCCGTGTTGCGTTGCGGCGGATATATTCGGGCAGGCATAGCGAATGTAAACTGCGGTACCAGCATTTTGCATTATCGGTCCTTGGCAGCGACCGACAGGCTCGGCTAGCCTAGTGGGCATGAACAGGATTCTCCTCCCCGCGCTCGCCGCCGCCCTGCTTGCGTCGGTCCCGGTGGCTTCGTTCGCCAAACTCTCCCCTGTGGAGGCAAAAATGGTGGCAAGCATCGACACCAGTTACGAGGCCGCGGTGACGCTGCTCCAGCGGCTCGTCGATGTGAACAGTGGCTCGATGAACTTTGCGGGCGTCGAGCAGGTCGGGCGGATGATGCGCGCCGAGCTCGAACCGCTCGGCTTCAAAGTCAATTGGAAACCGATGGCCGCCGCCAACCGCGCGGGCCACATCTTTGCAACGCACAGCGGTAAGCCCGGCACCAAGCGGCTGTTACTGATCGGGCACCTCGACACGGTGTTCGAGAAGGATTCGCCGTTCCAGAAATTTGTGCGGAAAGGCGACTTCGCCGAGGGACCGGGCGCGGGCGATGACAAGGGCGGCATGGTCGTCATCCTGATGGCGCTGAAAGCGATGAGGGCGGCGGGAACGCTCAAAGGTGCCAATATCGAAATCGCGCTGACCGGTGACGAAGAGGATAGCGGCGACCCCATCGAGGTCGCTCGTGCCGATCTGATCGCGGCGGGCAAGCGCGCCGATGTTGCACTCGATTTCGAGGGGCTGGTGATCGAAAACGGTCGCGATATGGGCTCGATTGCACGGCGCTCGTCGAACAGCTGGACGCTTACCGCGACCGGCAAGGCGGGGCATAGCTCGGGCATCTTCAGCGCGGGCGCCGGCGATGGCGCTATCTATGAACTGGCGCGGGTCGTGGCGACGTTCCGCAAAGAACTGCCCGAACCGAATTTGACCTTCAACGTCGGCCTGATCGCAGGCGGCCAAAGCGCCGCGTTCGACACTGACGGGGTGCGCGCGACCGCGACGGGCAAAACCAACATCATCCCCGGCATCGCGATCGCCAAGGGCGATTTTCGGACATTGTCCGAAGCACAGACCGCGCGGGTGAAGGCCAAGATGACCATCATCGTCGCGGCCCACGCGCCGCTAACGGGTGCCGAGATCAAGTTTGAAAGCGGCGGCTATCCGGCCATGGCCCCGACCGACGGCAACCGCGCGATCCTTGCCGCCCTCAACGGCGTGAACACGGATTTGGGCCTGCCCGAAATGCCCCCGCTCGACCCGCTGAAGCGCGGCGCGGGTGACATCTCGTTCGTCGCGAACGACGTCAGCGGGCTGGCCGGACTTGGCCCTTCAAGCAAAGGCGATCACGCGCCGGGCGAGACCGTCGATCTCGCGAGCATGAAGCGGCAAGCGAAACGTGCCGCAATCCTGATGACGCGGCTGAGCGGGCAGCAGCGCTGACCAGAGGCGTTGCCAAGCGGAACCGACTTGGCTGAGCTTGTCGAAGCCCCTTCTCCTTTGAGCGACCGTGAAGAAGGAAGACCCTTCGACAAGCTCAGGGAAGTCGGAGAGTCACGCGGCCTCTCAAAATAGGCTCCACATTACAGCTTGCGCCCGATCAACTCCTTCATGATCTCGTTCGTCCCGCCGAATATCCGCGTCACGCGCGCGCCGCGCCACATTTTGGCGATGGGATATTCGTTCATATAGCCCGCCCCACCGTGAAGCTGGAGGCATTTGTCCATCACCTCCCACTGGAATTCAGTGTGCCACAGCTTGGCTGCGGCACCTTCTTCGGCGGTCAGTTCCTTCTTCAGATGCCGCGCGATTGCCCAATCCAAGTGCGCCCAGCCGACCTGGAGCTTCGACTTGAGATCGGCGAGCGTGAACCGCGTGTTCTGGAAATCGATGACCGGTTTGCCGAATGCCTTGCGGTCACGAACGAACGCGACGGTTTCGTCATAGGCCTTTTGCGCCGACGCTTGCGCGCTGATGGCAATCGACAGGCGCTCCTGCGGGAGTTCGCTCATCAGGTAGATGAACCCCTTGCCCTCTTCGCCGAGGCAATTGGTCATCGGGACACGGACGTCTTCGAAAAACAGCTCGCTGGTATCGGCAGAGTCCATGCCGATCTTGTCAAGGTTGCGTCCGCGCTTGAAACCCTCGCGCTCGGCTTCGACGAGGATGATCGACACCCCTTTCCACGCCGGTTGAATCTCGGTGTCGGTCTTGCAGCAAACGAGGATCAGGTCGGCGTTCTGCCCATTGGTGATGTACGTCTTGCTTCCATTAATAACATAGTGGTTGCCGTCCTTCTTCGCCGTCGTGCGAATGCCCTGAAGGTCGGAACCGACGCCGGGCTCGGTCATGGCGATGGCCGTAATCGTCTCTCCCGACACGAGGCGCGGCAACCAGTATTTCTTCTGCTCTTCGCTGCCATAGCTGACGATGTAATTGACGACGATGTCGGATTGCAGCGAAAAACCAAGCGAAGTGCCACCGTAAGCGACCTCTTCGTCAATGATCGCGTTATAACCGAAGTCGAGACCCAGCCCGCCATATTCCTCGGGCACTGTCGGGCACAACATGCCAACAGCCCCTGCCTTGGGCCAGATTTCCTTTTCGATGATGCCGGCTTCATCCCAACGCTCGATATGGGGGACGACTTCGGCTTTGATGAAGCTGCGGACCGAACTGCGGAAAGCTTCATGGTCTTCGGTATAGGCAGTGCGTCCGGCGACATTGAGCGTCATGTTAGTCTCTCCAGCTTTACGTTTGCGTAAAGCGTAGCGAGCGCGTGTCACCGCCGCAATGCGTTTTCGAGCGTTGTAATATTATTGCGTGGGCGGCATGGTGATTTTCAAGGAGAACCGCGTGTCTGAGTCGTTGCCAACCCCTGGCCGTCGCAACCTGCCCCCGCTGACATTGCACGTCCCCGAGCCGCAGTTCCGCCCGGGTGACGAGGCCGAGTTCGTCAGCGTCGAGGTGCTGGCGGCTGGTATCACCCCGCGTCCCGATAGTGCCGCCGATGCGGGCACGATGCGAGAGTTGGCCTATGGCCTTGTCCGTGTGCTCGACGACGAAGCAAAAGCTGTCGGCCCGTGGAACCCCAGACTTCCCCCCGACATGCTGCGCCGCATTCTCCGCAGCATGGCGCTGACCCGTGCCTTTGATGAGCGCATGTTCCGTGCCCAGCGGCAGGGCAAGACCAGCTTTTACATGAAGTGTACCGGCGAAGAGGCGGTGGCGGTCGCTGCGACCTATGCACTCCAACGCGACGACATGTGTTTTCCCAGCTACCGGCAGCAGGGCATATTGATCGCGCGCGACTGGCCCATCATCGACATGATGAACCAGATTTATTCGAACCGCGCTGACCGGCTGAAGGGGCGTCAGCTGCCGATCATGTATTCGACGCGCGAGGGCGCGTTCTTCTCGATCTCGGGAAACCTCGCGACGCAATATCCCCAAGCCGTTGGCTGGGCGATGGCGAGTGCGGCCAAGGGCGATACGCGGATCGCCGCAACCTGGTGCGGAGAAGGATCGACGGCCGAGGGCGATTTCCATTCGGCGTGCATGTTTGCGACCGTCTACCGCGCGCCGGTCATCATGAATGTGGTCAACAACCAATGGGCG
>JANNCK010000409.1:0-2189 GCA_031386545.1 Sphingomonadales bacterium | reverse complement strand
TCGGGCATATTCTCATTCCTCCCCGGAACGGGGAGGGGGACCGCCCGCCCCTTTCGGCGGGTGGTGGTGGGTCCGCTCGCCAGACGAATAATTGTTCATGCGGAGAGCGACCCCTCCGTCAGCCCAAGCGGGCTGCCACCTCCCCGATCCGGGGAGGATTTCACGCCGCGCCGATGGCCTTGGGCGTATCGGGATTGGCACCCCATTCGCTCCACGATCCGTCGTAAACCGCGACCTTGTCATTGCCGAGCAGGTGCGCGGCAAAGGCAACTGTCGCCGCGGTGATTCCCGACCCGCAGGTTGCGGCAATCGGCTGCATCGGATCGACACCGGCGGCGTTGAAGGCGGCGGTCAGCGCGTCCTTCGGCTTGTAGGTGCCGTCCGCATCGAACAGCGCGCCCATCGGGAGGTTTTTGGCTCCTGGCATATGACCGGGGTTCACGCCCAGGCGCGGTTCGGCCTCGCGACCCTCGAAGCGGGCGGGGCTGCGGGCATCGACAATCTGTTCGCCCTTGGTGTCGAGCAGCTCGCGCATCTGGTCCATCGTCCGGATGAAGCCGGTATCTTTCCACACGGTGAAATGGCGGTGGCGCAGCTTTTCCTTGCCGGTCGCGACGTCGCGTCCCTCGGCCTTCCACTTGGCAATGCCGCCGTCGAGAATGGCGACGGCATGGGCACCGAACAGGTGGAGCATCCACCACGCCCGCGCCGAGGTTTTCTGCGCCGAATTATCATAAAGGACGATGCGGCTGCCGTCGCCAAGACCCAGCGACTGCATCCGGCTGGCGAATTTTTCCGCGCTCGGCAGCATCATCGGCAATTCGGTCTTGTCATCGGCAAGGCCTGCTAAATCCATGAACACCGCACCCGGAATATGTTCGGCTTCATATTCGGCAGCGGCATCGCGCCCCGCTTCCATAAGCCAGGTCGCATCGACCACGCGCAGGTCAGGTGCCCCGAGTTCTCCTGCCAGCCATTCGGTCGAAACAAGCGCGTCCATAGCTCTCTCCGTGTTCACTTCGAGTCGTCCCTAGTAACCCTTGGGCGCGGCGTCGAGACCGTCCAGAAAACTTGCCGCCTGTTTGCGCAGCGCCGCTTTGGTTACCGGGTCCATTTTCGCCCAGTTGCGATAGGGCATGGCGAGTCGCTGGTTGCGACCGAGTTTGTCCTCGTTGCGCGCGAGAAAGTCCCAATAGAGCGCGTTGAACGGGCAGGCGTCGGGACCAGTGCGTTGTTTCACGTCATACCGGCACCCCGCGCAATAATCCGACATTCGGTCGATATAGGCTCCGGAAGAAGCATAGGGTTTCGATGCCAGCATCCCGCCGTCGGCGAACTGGCTCATCCCCAGCGTGTTGGGCAGCTCGACCCACTCGTACGCATCGGCATAAACTTCGAGGTACCAGCGGTGGACCGCTTTGGGGTCGGCCCCGACCAGCAGGGCGAAATTGCCGGTAATCATCAGGCGCTGGATGTGATGGGCGTAGGCGAGTTCGAGCGTCTGGCCGATTGCCTGCGACAGGCAGTGCATGTCGGTCTCGCCGGTCCAGTAAAACGCCGGCAGGGCGCGGGTCGCATCGAGGAAATTGCGATCGACGTATTCGGGGCCGGTCCACCAGTAAATTCCGCGCACATATTCGCGCCAGCCGATGATCTGGCGGATGAACCCCTCGACGGCGTTGAGCGGTGCCCGCCCTGCGTGATACTCTGCCTCGACCGCGCGGCACAGCGCGAGCGGATCGAGCAAGCCCGAATTGAGATAGGGCGAGAGATGGGCGTGCCACAAATACGGCTGCCCCGTGACCATCGCATCCTGATAATCGCCGAAGCGGGGCAGGGCGTCGCGCAGGAAAATCGCTTGAGCCTCGATTGCCTGTGCGGCGGTCACGGCGAAGTCGAAATTGTCGAGGCTGCCGGGGTGGTCGGCGAATCGCGCGCTGACCAGCGCCAATACCTCCCGCGTTATTGCATCGGGGGCAAAGGCGGCAAGCGGTGGCACGAACAAATCGGCTTTGGCGGGTTTGCGGTTGTCGTGATCGAAATTCCACTGTCCGCCGACGGCGTCCTTGCCATCCATCAGCAATCCGGTCGCGCGGCGCATGTCGCGGTAGAAATACTCCATGCGCAGCTGCTTTTTGTCCGCCGCCCAGGCCTCGAACGTCGCGTGGTCACAGATGAAACGCGTGTCT
>JANNCK010000350.1:0-2520 GCA_031386545.1 Sphingomonadales bacterium | reverse complement strand
CGGGGCGCAAGGTTGCTCTGTTCTCGGTTCCCGGCGCGTTTACGCCGACGTGTTCGGCCAAACATCTGCCGGGCTTCGTCGAACAGGGTGCCGCGCTGAAGGCCAAGGGCGTGGACGAGATCGCCTGCACAGCCGTTAATGATGCGTTCGTGATGGGCGCATGGGGCAAGGCAGGCGGCGCGGATGCCGTGACGATGCTGGCCGACGGCAATGCGGAACTCGTGACCGCGCTCGGCCTGACCATGGACGGCAGCAAATTCGGGATGGGCACGCGCGGCCAGCGGTTCTCGATGGTCGTCAATGACGGCACTGTGGAGGCGCTGTACGTCGAGGCAGGCGGCGAGTTCCGCGTATCGAGCGCGGAATATATGCTCGAACATATGTGATGATCTAGCGCCTCTTCCCCCGCGGGAGAGGCGCTAAAAACCCGTACGTCTTGCCCCCGTAACAACACCCGTTTACACCTCTGCAATGACAGCACAGAAAACCTCTTCGCCATCCGGGCGCGAAATCGTCGAGCAACTCGATACACTTTTCACGGCTGCGACAACGCGGCTCCGCAGCGCCATCATGGCCTATGTGGCTGACGGCACCCGCCCAGATCCAGCGATGCGGAGCGACGGCAGTTTCGCCTATCCCGAAATTCGCGTGAGCTATCCCGGGGAAGACGAGAAGCGGCAGGTGCCGATGCGCTCGTTCGGGCGGCTGACACAGCCGGGAAATTATGCGATCAGCGTGACCCGCCCTGCCCTTTTTGCCGATTATCTGACCGAACAGCTCGACCTGCTGATGATGGACTATGACGTGACAGTCGAAGTAGGCCTGTCGGCCCAGGAAATTCCGTTTCCCTATGTGCTTGATGCCGAAATGGAGCTGGGCGAGATCAGCCCGACTGAGCTGGCGCGCTGGTTCCCGGCGACTGAGCTCGCGCATATTGGTGACGAAATTGCCGACGGTATTTTCGATGTCGGAACCGATGGACCACGCCCGCTCGCGCTGTTCGACGGATTGCGGACTGATTTCTCGTTGGCACGGTTGCGGCATTACACCGGCACCCCGGTCGAGGACGTGCAGAAGTACATTCTATTCACCAATTACCACCGCTATGTCGATGAATTCGCGCGCTGGGCGCTGAGCCAGCTGGGGGGGGACTCGCCGTACACCCACCTGACCGGCGCAGGCGGGATAAAGGTCACGCGCGACACCCATGACGCCGAAAGTGTGATCGCGGGCGATGCGTGGCGGCGGCACCAGATGCCGGCGTGGCATTTGTGCGCACCCGATCGCAGCGGGATCACCCTCGTCAACATCGGCGTGGGTCCGAGCAATGCCAAGACGATCACCGATCATCTGGCAGTGTTGCGCCCTGAAGCGTGGTTGATGATCGGCCATTGCGGTGGCCTGCGCCCCTCGCAACGCATTGGCGACTATGTGCTGGCACATGCCTATCTGCGCGACGACCATGTGCTCGATGATGTCCTGCCGCCCGAAATTCCGGTGCCCGCGATTGCCGAAGTGCAACAGGCGCTGGCGCGCGCCGCCGAGACGGTGTCGGGTGAAACCGGCGATGTCCTCAAGCGGCGGCTACGCACCGGCACGATTGTCACGACCGATGACCGCAACTGGGAGTTGATGTTCTCGAAATCGGCGCTGCGCTTTTCGCAGTCTCGCGCGGTCGGGATCGACATGGAAAGCGCCACGATTGCGGCGCAAGGATATCGGTTCCGCGTCCCCTATGGGACGTTACTGTGCGTGTCCGACAAGCCGCTCCACGGCGAGCTGAAGCTACCGGGCCAAGCCAACCGGTTTTACGAGCGCGCGATCAACGAGCATATGCGGATCGGTATCGAGGCGTGCAACGAACTGCGCCGCGAGGGAGCCAAGCTGCACTCGCGCAAACTGCGCGCGTTTAACGAGCCGCCGTTCCGGTAAGGCTAATCAACGGGCAAAAGCCAGTACCAAGCGCCTGCCTAAGCGGCCTGACTAATCGGTTGGCCGCTATTCCATAGTTTTGCGGTCTTGAACGACGGCATCGTCTGTGGGCGTTGGTCCATCCGTAGCCCCTGTGGCCCCGGAAGTCCGGCCATCGCCAGCATATAAGGCGACACGCGGTGACGCGTGCACAGGCCACCGTTACCGTCGCTGACCAGCGCGTCTTCGAATTCGATCCCCTGTTTATGACCGTCCGAACGGCGAACGGTGGAAATGGCCAGCTGCCCGTCGCCAAGATCGATCACGAACCGCGTCCCGAGCGGTACGTCCACTAACCCCTCCATCAACGCGCCCGAAGTCGAGATGTTGCGGATGACAACCGGGTAGCAATGGTCATCGTGGATTGCATTGGCCATGCGGAAAACCGAAAGTCGGCCGCGACGTTGGCGAGCTGGCCCCGATGGGACGATCACCCAGTCGCCCGTATCGAGCAACCGGCATAACTCTTCATTGGGGACAGCCTTGCTGTACACATAACCTTGGATGTGGCTGACACTGAGTTTGCGGACGAGTTCGAGCTGGTCGAGC
>JANNCK010000311.1:0-1536 GCA_031386545.1 Sphingomonadales bacterium | reverse complement strand
AGCTTGGGCGTGTCGGGGTCTTCTGCGGCGAGCAATTCTTCGAGATGCGCGAGGTCGTTGTGCCGCCACACGCGCTTTTCACAGCCCGAATTCCGGATGCCCGCGATCATGCTGGCGTGGTTCAGTTCATCCGAGAAAATCACACAGCCGGGCAGGATTTTGCCGAGCGTGCCCAAGGTCGCCTCGTTCGACACATAGCCGCTGGTGAACAGCAGCGCGCCGTCTTTGCCGTGCAGATCGGCCAGTTCGGCCTCCAGATCGACATGGTAATGCGTGTTGCCGCCGATGTTGCGCGTACCGCCCGAACCGGCCCCGACATCATGCAACGCTTCTTCCATCGCGGCGATGACCTTGGGATGCTGGCCCATCGCGAGGTAATCGTTCGAGCACCACACGGTGATCGGCTTCGGCCCGTTGTGCCCCGCAAAACAGCGCGCGTTTGGATAGCTTCCTTTGTTCCGCAAAATGTCGATGAAAACGCGATACCGGCCCTCGGCATGAAGCCGGTCAATGGCCTGACTGAAGACGCGATTATAATCCAAGTGCCGCTTGTCCGCTGAAGTGGTTTTGCGGCGAAATAGTCGGACTCGGGCCACTGTTCCAGTGCGAACGTCTCGCAAGTATTTCTTCGCCGAGCGCAAGCGAGGTGCTCCTTCGAGCCTTAGCGAGAAGCCTTGATAGTGCGAACCTAGCTGGCGCTCGGCGAAGAGGAGTTACAGCGCTACCAATTTCCGAAATCCGCGCGCTGCAAACGCCGGGGCCAGCGCGAGGGCCGCATCATCCAGCCGCGTCACCACCGCCACCCCCGGCGGCACAATTTCGGGCCAGTCCTGCCCCGTCGTCAGATGGGCGATTCGCTGCGCAATCCCCGGGCCGCCATCGACAAAGCGCACCGGGTGCGGCACCGCCGCCGCCAGTTCGTCGGCCAACAACGGAAAGTGTGTGCACGCGAGGACCACCGTGTCGATACTGCCCCCGTGCGGACCGTCGAACAGCCCCGCAATCGCCGCGCGAACATCGTCCAACGCCACCATCTCCCCGCGCAATTTTGCCTCGGCCAGCGCGACCAGCGCCGCCGACCCGTGCCGAACGACGGTGCAGTCGCTGGCAAATTCCGCCGCTAGCCGGTCAACATAGGGCTGGCGCACGGTGGCATCAGTGCCAAGCACGCCGATGACGCGCGTGACCGATACCGCCGCAGCGGGTCTGATCGCGGGTACGGTCCCGACCACCGGCACCTCGAGCGCGCCGCGCACCACCGACAGCGCAATCGTCGAGGCCGTGTTGCACGCGATGACGACGAGGCGTGGGCGGTGCCGCTCGACCAATCGTCCGAGCAGCGCCGGCACGCGTGCCGCAATCTCGGCCTCGGTCTTGGTGCCGTACGGAAAACCTGCCGTGTCTGCCACATAGACGAACGCCGCCGTCGGCAAGATTCCCCGCGTCGGGGCCACGACCGACAGGCCGCCGACACCCGAGTCGAAGAACAATATGGGTGATGTTGCGTCCATCGTCTGCGTCTTAGCGCGGCTTTAG
>JANNCK010000284.1:0-4112 GCA_031386545.1 Sphingomonadales bacterium | reverse complement strand
CGAGAATGCGGGGCGCAAGCGGGTGTTGGACTCGTTTGTGAGTTTGGGCGGTTGACCCATGTTATCAGATAGTGATAACTAACCGTGACAATTGATCGCGACCCCTCGCTCGACACGCTGCTCGGCCTCGACGGCGAAATCTTCGTGATCGATCCTGACGGAGGCCATTGGGTGAAGTTCGAGGTGAAACGCACCGAGGTCAGCGCCGAAAGGCCGCATGGTCTGCGCTACTCGATGACCCTGCACGCGGCGGACGGGACGCGGCTCGTCGGGTACGACAATGCCCATGCCGCGCCCGGGCATCCACCGCCGCACGACCACCGCCACCGGCTGCGGACGATCCGGCCTTATGTGTATCGCGACGCCGCCACCCTGCTCGCCGATTTCTGGGCGAGCGTCGATGCGGTGCTCGCTGAACGTGGAGTAAAACTATGACAGTCCTGACCATCGGCATCGCCAGCCCCGCCGACTATAAAGCACGCACAATGGCCATCGCGCGCGGCGAGCATCGCCCCACAGCCAACGAACCGAAACTGTGGTTCCCCTCGCTCGAAAGCCTCGCCAAAATCCTGTCAGACCGCACCCGCGCCCTCCTCGCCCTCATCGCCGAGGAATGCCCGGAATCGCTCCAGGCACTCGCCGACCGCACCGGTCGCGCCAAGTCGAACCTGTCGCGTACCCTGAAAACAATGGAACGCTACGGCCTCATCCGCCTCGAACCCCGCCCCGGCCGCGCTTTGGCGCCGAGAGTGGCGTATGACGAGGTGCGGTTCGAAGTACCGTTGAAGCGGGCGGCGTGAAAACCACCCGCTATTTCGAAGAACAGGTTCTCCGTAAACGCGACTATCTTCGGCGTGAATGGATCGAGGCCGCGTTGGCCAATCCTTTAGCGCGAACTGTTCAACCCGATGGCCGTATCCGCCATTGGTATCGCATCGATTTGTCGGACACCGGCAAATCCTATATCCTGCGTGTTGTGACGCTGGAGGACGGCGAGACCGTACACAACGCCTTCTTCGACCGCGACTATCGAGAGACCGGAACATGAAGCTGCATTATTACCCCGAGACCGACAGCCTCTACATCGAGTTGAGCGCGGGTGTGGGGACCGAGACGCGAGAGATCGCTGACGGAGTAAACGTCGATTTCGGAGCGAAGGGAGAAGTGGTCGGGATCGACATCGACCGGGCTTCGCTAACGCTCGACTTATCGACGTTGGAGACATCGGCACTGCCGTTGCGCGCGCGCAAAGCAGCTTAAGCGACTGCGTTTTTCCACTTCTTTAGCAATGCCTTTATGCGCTCGGGTACGCCGTAAGACGCGCCAATTTGAAAGTTGTCTTCAACCGCTTTTTTCAAGCGGGCGCTATAGCTGGCGTCCCAAACCGCAAGCTTTTCAAGATACCCAACGCGGTTGGCCGCACTTTTGAAGCTACCACTATTTATGAAAAGGTTGACGAGCACATCGGCCATCTTTGCCTGAAGAATCTTGTGAGAGATTGCAGCAGCGAAAAGTTCTTCAGCGATTATGATCGGCTCTTTGCCGTTGCCGTTGAAGGCTTGAAACCGACCGACGAAGCCGTGAGGATCTGCACCACAACGCACAGTAAAAACGGGCACCCCGCGACCCAAGGCATAGCCGATCTCTTGGTCGCACCAAGCGCTCTTTACGAAGTCGGGGTGAATCAGAGCAACGAGCAAATCGCACGTGGCAAGCGCCGCTTCAATCTCCGTCTGCCACTCTGCAGTCGGGTTAATATCGTTATGCGCGACGAAGCACGACATGCCCCGAAAACCAAGGCATTGTTGTAGGGTGGCAGCTTCGGCTTTGTGCGCTGTGAGGTGCGAAACAAATACTCGAAGCTTACCCTCGTCCCAACAACTCGGCGGTTCTATGAGGGCGGTAGGGCCAACAGCGCCAACGTCCATTCCAAAATGTTGACCTAGCTCGACCAACTCATCGTCGGTCGCGCCGCCGATCATCTCACCAATATAGCTGGGCTTATCGCCTGACCACTGGTCACTCCATTTCATGCCAAACTGCTTAAGGACAAGATCGATGGTGCCCCAATCGTCCATATCCATGCGTGCTATGATCTTTTGAAGAAGCTTTACGCGAGCGGATTTGGAAAGTGCCATCAAGCTTAATAACCAATTGAAAAATGCAGTGCTAGCCGTTGCCGTATCTCACGGAATGAGGCGCCCGCACCTCGGCCAGATCATGCGCCGCCTGCATCCGCATCATCGTGTCGGCCTGCACGCCGAACGCCTTTTCAAAGCGGATTGCCATTTCCGCCGACAGGCCCGCATTGCCGTTCAGCAAATTGCTCATCGCCTGCCGCGTTACGCGCAGCTTGCCCGCCGTATCGGTCACGTTCAGCCCGTGTGGCTCGACGATTTCGGTCCGCAGCCATTCGCCGGGGTGAACGGCGAAGCTGGGGTGAAGTTTGGTCGGGATGGCCCCGGCCTCTTATCTGTATTTCCAATTACCGTCACCCCGGACTTGATCCGGGGTCCAGCTTCTTTTTCCTCTACTTCACGACCAAGAAGCTGGACCCCGGCGCAGAGGCCGGGGCGACGAAACTGGGCGCTTAAAAAAACCCTGTCCTACAACCCACCACTTCACGCATAGACTCGTCGATGCCCGATTCGCCTGCCCTTCCTGCCTTCGATGTTCCCTTCGATCCCGTGCCCGTCGTTGCGCGGCATGACGGGTGGACGCCGGACAAGCAGCGCGGATTCATCGATGCGCTGGCGGCGTGCGGATGCGTGAAGGCGGCGGCGGGGCATGTCGGGATGACGGCCAAATCGGCCTATCGCCTCCGCAACCGCGCCGATGCCGCCAGCTTTGCCGCTGTCTGGGACCATGCCCAGCGCGAAGGCGTCGCCCGTACCCATGACAATGCCATCGAGCGCTCGATCTCTGGCGAGCGCATCCCGATCTACCACCGTGGCCGACAGGTCGGCACGCGCGTGCGCTACGACAACCGGCTGGTCGTCGCCGTGCTTAAACACGACGCGAGCAGGTTGCGCGCCCTCGCTTCATCGACAAAGCCGAACGGTTCGCCTGTCGAATTTGGCGACGTGCCGTGACCTTCGTGACTTTCGCCGCGCCCGTCGCCCGTTACCCGTTATCGTTACCGTCCCCGCACGGGACGATGCTCATGCGGGCATGGCAGACGTGGTGGCGATACGTTAAGACAGCGGCGCTAACGGGAACTGATATGGCACGCTCCGCTCCGCTCTCCATTGAACGCATTGCTGCGGCACTGATCGGCACCGCCCTGCTCGGCGCGGGTGTGATCGCGCTGTGGCCGATGTCCAACCCGGCCTCGACGACTGCCCCCGCCGCTGCGCCGAAGCCTGTCGTCGCCAAGCCCGCCGAGCCGCCGGCCCCGGCCGACCCCGCGCTTTATCCCATCCGCTCGGCGCTCACCATCGACCACAAGATGAAGCACGGCGAATGGGTGTGGAACGATGCGTCGGCCCCCGTCGGCGGCCCCGATGGCGATGTCATGCTGGTGACGGTCGATCTGAAGGCGCAGATGATGTCGGTGTTCCGCGGTGGCCACGAGATTGGCGTGGCGGTCATCGGCCACGGCGCGAGCGACAAACCAACCCCGCTTGGCGTGTTTACCGTGACCCAGAAGGACGCCGATCACCGCTCGTCGATCTACAATAATGCGCCGATGCCTTACGCGCTTCGGCTGACCGCCGACGGCGTGTTTATCCACGGCAGCAACGTCCGCATCGAATGGGGGACCAACGGCTGCATCGGGATACCTGTCGAATTTGCCAAAAAGCTGTTCGGCGCAATGCCGATGGGCGGGCGCGTCGTCATTACCAACGGCGCGGTCATGCAAGTGGGGAACAGCGTCCCCACCACCTGACCAATGTGCGGGTCAATTTGCAGCGATAGCTCCGCTATACGTCAACCAAGCCAGCCCCCCGTTGCGGTGCGGACGTCGGCAGGCCAAAGGGGACTGTGATCCTTGCTGCCCCCACTTCACCCCTGTCGATCCCCGATTTCCGGCTTTACTGGATTGCGCGGTTTGCGGCGGTGCTGTCGACGATGGGGATGGTCGTCATCATCGGCTATCAGGTCTATGATAC
>JANNCK010000268.1:0-1526 GCA_031386545.1 Sphingomonadales bacterium | reverse complement strand
AGTCGGCATGGTAAAGTGAAGTGATCGGCCTCGAACCGACTTGGCTGAGCTTGTCGAAGCCCCTTCCTTGTTGCGCCATGGACGCAGAAGAAAGGCCTTCGACAAGCTCAGGCAAGTCGGGCGTGAGAATGCTCACGACAGTTTCCCCAGCGCATCGAGCGCCGCCGCTTCCAGCTCATCCCGCGCCTCGGCTTCGGCAAACACCTCGCTGACGAACGCCTGCAGCAGCAATGTCTGCGCGTCCTCCGGTGGAATCCCGCGCGCCGCCAGATAGAACAGCGCACCCTTGTCCAGCTCCCCCACCGTCGCGCCATGCGCGCACTTCACATCGTCGGCGTAGATTTCGAGTTCGGGCTTGGAATTGGCGGTCGCGGTGCGGCTGAGCAGCATGGCCTTCACCGACTGCACGCTGTCGGTCTTCTGCGCGTCGCGGGCCACAGCGACCTTGCCGAGGTAGCTGCCGGTCGCGGAGCCACCGAGGACCGAGCGGACGACCTGATTGCTGGTCGCGTTCGGCTCGATGTGGCGGACGGTCGTGACAATTTCCAGGTTCGCGTCCCTGCCACCGACCTGCACCGCGCCGAATTCGAAATGCGCGCCGTCGTGCAGCGTGACGTCGATGGCAATGCGCCCGTAACCCGCGCCGGCGTTCAGCACATGAAAATCCATCCGCGCGCCCGCGCCGATAGTTATCGCGAAATCATGGATGCCGTTGTCAGCAATCAAATGCCGCGTGGCGCTCTCGCCCGCTGCAACAACGATTTCGAACGGAGCCGGAACCGGCCACAAGCGCGCGACAGCCTCCAGATCGCTATACCGCCACGCTTCGTCCTTACGGGTCGGGAGTGCAGTCACAGCGCGCACGCTCCCTTCCTGTCTTCCTGCCTTCCTGTGACACCCCCTTCTTCTCTTCCTTGGCGCACGCCGAGAGAGAGAAAGAGCCGTTCACAGGAAGACAGGAAGGCAGGAAGAGGGAGACATGAAGGGATGTAGCCTGCGGCGCTCTTCATGCCGCCAGTTCCCGGTATCCCTCGCGCTCCAGCTCGAGCGCGAGTTCGGGGCCGCCGGTGCGGGTGATTTTACCGTCGGCCAGCACATGAACGAAATCGGGGCGGACATAATCGAGCAGGCGCTGGTAATGCGTGATCAGCAGAACCGCCTTGTCGGGACGCCGCATGATCCGGTTGATACCGTCGCCGACGACGCGCAGCGCATCGATGTCGAGGCCGCTGTCGGTTTCGTCGAGGATCGCGAGGGCGGGGTCGATGATGCCCATCTGCACCATCTCGTTGCGCTTCTTCTCGCCGCCCGAAAAGCCGACGTTCACCGGGCGCTTGAGCATGTCCATATCCATGCCGAGCGCCGCCGCCTGTGCGCGCGCGATCTTCAGGAATTCCGCGCCCGAGAGCGGCGCTTCGCCACGCTGCTTGCGCTGCGCGTTGAGCGCTTCGCGCAGGAACTGGACGTTCGAGACGCCAGGAATTTCGACCGGATATTGAAAGCCGAGGAACAGGCCCGCGGCGGCG
>JANNCK010000254.1:0-10652 GCA_031386545.1 Sphingomonadales bacterium | reverse complement strand
ACCGACATCATCAGCACCAGTGCCGAAGAAATCAGCATCCAGCTGGTATCGCCCTTGTTCACCATCGTCGCTTGTTGCTCGATGGTCGGTGCCTTGATCATTTCGGCAAGCACGGGAGTAGTGGCAATCAAGGCGATCAACCCGGCGGTGCCGCCCTTTGCAAATGTCGAGAGTTTCATAGTTCCCCCTTCTCTTTTACAGCGCGTTCGCATCGGTCTCGCCGGTGCGGATGCGCACGGCTTCGCCGATTTCGAGCACGAAAATTTTACCGTCGCCGATGGCACCGGTGTTGGCAGCGGCCTGAATTGCCTCGACGACGCGCGCGCTTAGGTCGGCGCCACAGGCGACCTCGACCTTCAGCTTGGGCACCATGTTGGTCGAATATTCAGCGCCGCGGTAAATTTCGGTCTGGCCTTTTTGCCGTCCGAAACCTTTGACTTCGGTGACGGTCATGCCCGTCACGCCCAGCTCGGTCAGTGCTTCGCGCACCTCGTCGAGCTTGAACGGTTTGATGATCGCGACAACGAGTTTCATTCGGCCCCCTGCTGGCTTGTCCTTGACGCAGTGCAGCAAAAGGCGTGCCAGATGCGGGCGAGAGAGGGGGGGGGCATCCGCATGGCGGGCGTCCGAGACGTGTAGCTTATCGATTGAGCAGCAGCAGTGAGGGGTTTGCCTAATTAACAGGCAAAAGCGCGCGGGCTGCGTCGAGATCTTCGTCGAGAACCATCACCCGTACCGGCACCAGCCACCCCGAGCTGTCCGCGATATTCATGCCGTGGTCGAACAGCACGGCATCAATGCCCCCCGCCTCTAGCAGGCCCTTGACCATCGCTGCTTCCATCGCATTCGGATATTTTCCGAGTTCGACCAGCGCCATTACCGCGCCCGTGTCATGACTGGGCCTCGGTCCATGGCAGCCGTGTAGCTGCGCGTGTGGGGAGGCCGTCGATACTCTTGGTGCGGTTTGCCAGTGTCCGCAGCCGCTTTTCGGGATCGTCGGCGATGTGATATTTCGACAGCGTCTGGCGCTCTCGGTCGAGGGTCATGAACGGCACACCCCAGCCGCAACTGGTCTGCACACTATCGACGTCGAACTCGAAAATCTGGCGGGTGCCTGGCAGCAGCGTGAAATGCGCCGCCAGATCGTCCCAGCGTTCATCCTGTGGCAGGATCGCCCGGCCCGTCGCATAGATACGCAGGATCAGCGCGGGCCGGTCGAACGCGCAGAACATGAGCGTCGCGCGCCCGTCCGCCGCCAGATGGGCATGGGTCTCGTTCCCTGATCCGCCGACATCGAGATAGCCGACGCGGTGCCTGTCGAGGACGCGGAATGAATCCATCCCCTTGGGACTAAGGTTGATGCGCGCCCCTTTGGCAGCCGTGGCGACAAAGAACACCGGCTGTTTCGCAATAAAGGCCGCATGATTATCGGTAACATGGTCGGTGAAGTCTGACATTGCGCGATGGCTCCGTTGTCGTCCCTAGAATCTGCCTGTCGCCAGACGTATATTGCTGATAGGTCTTACGCCAACATTTGGAGTGCATCATGGGTCCTCAAACCAAAAAGGTCGATATTTTCGGCTCGTTTCTTGGTGGTGCTGTACCGCCGAGCGTCGAAGTGATTGTCGACGGACCCCAAAGCGCGCCACAAATGGACCCGGATGCCGCAACAGTAGAACGTGAAATCCTCAAGACGCTTGATGGCTCGGACGGCTTTGTACCGGTCAAGGATTTGCTTGTTGGCAGCATCGCACGGCCTACTGTAGCGGCGATGGTTCTCAACGACCTCGAGAAGTTCGGCCTCGTAGAAAAGAATGAGACAAGTCACGATATTGAGTACCGCTTGACCGGACTAGGCAAGGGGTTGGCGTCAAGCTAGACTACAACCCTCGCGCACGGAGATTTAGGGGAAAACTCTTGTATCTGATCGCCAACTATATCCTTGCGGGGATGATCGGTGCAACGGTCGGTGCGATCGAGCTCTTGGGAAGGTACAAGGACGACCCGTGGGCGGCGCTTCGGGAGCCGTCAGCAATATTGTACATCATGGTCAACGCCGCCGCATCACTGCTCGCCTTCCACTGCGTGACTGTATTCGACATTCGGATGGGTATTTCACCAAGCGGCGGCGGCCAAAAACTCGCGCTACTTCAAGTCTTTCTGGCCGGGCTGTCGGCAATGGCATTTTTCCGGACATCGCTCTTCACCGTCAAGGTTGCCGAGACCGACCTTCCCGTCGGTCCCGGGCTTATCCTCCAGATCCTGCTGAACGTGACAGATCGCAGTGTAGATCGCGGGCGCGCCCTGCCACGCGCGGGCGATATTCCCAGAATCATGGCAGGCATCGATTTTGGCAAGGGTGCGGAGGCGCTGCCCTCTTTCTGTTTCGGAATCATGCAAAACGTCGGCACCGACGAGCAATCCGCGGCCCGAAGCCAAGTGGCCATCATCAGCCAATCGGCCCTGTCGAACACCCTAAAGGCCAATTTACTCGGGCTGTTGATCGTGAATCTCGTCGGAAAAGACGTGCTGGAATCAGCGGTGACCGCCTTGAGAGCGGAGATTTCGATCTAAGCGCCCGTCCCGCCAACCGTCAGCCCGTCGATCAGCAGCGTTGGCTGGCCCACGCCTGCGGGCACGCTCTGTCCGCCCTTGCCACATACGCCGATCCCTTCGTCGAGAGCAAAGTCATTGCCGATGCCGGTGACTTTGGTCAGGACGCTCGGCCCGTCGCCGATGAGCGTTGCGCCCTTGATCGGGGCACCGATTTTACCATTCTCGATCAGGTACGCCTCGGTGCAACTGAAGACGAATTTGCCCGACACGATGTCGACCTGACCGCCGCCAAAGCTCTTGGCGAAAATGCCGTTTTTGACGCGTGACAATAGTTCGCCCGGGTCGTCGCTGCCGTTCTTCATGAAGGTGTTGGTCATGCGCGGCATCGGGGCGTGGGCATAGCTTTCGCGACGCCCGTTGCCGGTAGCGGCAACGCCCATCAACCGCGCGTTGAGCCGGTCCTGCATATAGCCGCGCAAGATACCGTCCTCAATCAGGACGGTTTCGCCCGTCGGGGTGCCCTCGTCGTCGATGCTCAGCGATCCGCGCCGGTCGGGGATCGACCCGTCATCGACCACTGTGACGCCAGACGCCGCCACCCGCTCGCCGATCCGTCCCGAAAAGGCACTGGTGCCCTTGCGGTTAAAATCGCCCTCTAGTCCGTGACCAATGGCTTCATGCAGCAAAATGCCCGGCCAGCCCGGCCCGAGCAACACGGTGGTTTCACCCGCAGGTGCGGCAACCGAGTCGAGATTGACCAGCGCCTGTTTGAGCGCCTCGTCGATGGCACGGTTCCACAACGCCTCGTCGAACAGACGGTCGTAGAGATAGCGCCCACCGACACCGAAATTGCCCGATTCACGCCGGTCCCCCTGTTGCGCGACAATACTGACGTTGAGGCGCACCAGCGGGCGGATGTCGGTCGCAACATAGCCGTCGGCCCGGACGATCTCGATGACGTTCCAGGTGCCCGACAGGCCGACCGATACTTGTACCACGCGCGGGTCACGGGCGCGGGCTGCGGCGTCGATCCGCTGGCAGAGCGCGACCTTGTCCGCGAAAGGCACAAGGCCCAGTGGATCGGCATCGGTGTAGAGGTGGCGGTTGCTTTTGCGGGGCGGCGGGGCACCGCCCGCCGTCGCGGGATCAAGCAGTTTCAGCGTCGCCGCCGCGCGCGCAATACCAGCGGGGGAAACATCATCCGAATGGGCAAAGCCCGTCGCCTCGCCCGACACCCCGCGCAGGCCAAACCCGCGCGCCGAGCCATAGTCGGCAACTTTCAACCGGCCATCGTCGAAGCCAAAGGACTCATTGGTCCGGTATTGGAGGTAAAGCTCGCCGTCATCGCACGCGGACAACGCATCGCGGGTCAGGCGCAGGGCCTCGGCAGGGTCAAGAGTGTCGGCGTACAGGACGCTGCGCGGATCAAGGGTCATGCCGTGCGAGATAAGCACGCGTCGCCGCTATTGATAGTCCATCGTCAGCGTAAACGTGCCGGTATAAAGACCATCGGCCTGGGTGCCCGACACCGTCAGCCGCCCGCCAATCGCGTAGTTGATGACCCCCAATGGCCCCAGATTTGCATTCGGACCAAAGGGCTGCGGCCCGCCGCCGTTAATGCTGACCCGCAGCTGGTTCACCGTCATGCTGTTTGCGCCGTTGACTATAGTGATCGGTGACGGGTTGAGCGACAGAGAGACAACCCGGTTCGGGGTTCCGGTTGCAACAAACCGGGCATTCGACACTGTCCCGCCCGCCAGCACAACGCCGGTCGATGTCCTGGTGCCGGTCTGGGCATTCACAGTAACAGTGCCGCCCGCCGCCGCGATGATCCCCCCGAAATCGAGCGGTGTCACGTTGATCATCGCCACTGGGCCCAGCACAATCGTTTTGAGCGTTCCCGGCCCGGTTCCGGCCTGCACCGGTCCCGCGACCGCCGCAGCGATCAACGCGGCCGACCCCGCTGCGCTCCAAGAAAACCATGTCCCCACCCTGCCGCGTTATCGCTCAGGCGTCACAAAGTCGTTGGAAATTCAGGTTAACGAGACGTTGAGACTCTCGTCACGGTCAGCAGCGCCGCCGATCAGCACGAAGCGCCGGTCGCAATAGCCGCAATCGACATAAGCCTTTTCGTCGATTTCCAGCCACACGCGCGGATGACCAAGCGCGGCGGGCACCCCGCTTCCATCCGGACCCGAGCCATCACAGGCGACACGGCGGGCGGTAGTACGAAATGTTTCGGGCGGTGCGATCATGCACCGGGCGTTAGACAACGCGATGCGGCGGTGCAACGGTCAGTGCGTGGATCACGGATAATCGACTGTCAGGTTGAAGCTGCCCGCATAAAGGCCATCACGCTGGTTGGCCGCGACATTCAACCGGCCGCCGACGCGGACATCAAGAATGCCGCTGGCCGGGATACGCCGCGTGCGGGTACCATTTAGCGTCATATTGGTGACTGTCATTGTTTCAGTCCCGCTCACCCGGGTCAGCACCGGCGCCGCGCCAAGAGTAATCACGGCATTCACGGCAGGCGTTCCGGTTACGGTAAAGCGCGCTGCTCCCGGCGTGCCCCCGGCTGCTGTAACCCCGCCGGCGCGCGTTCGCGCATCAGTGCGTGGATTGATTACCGCACGGCCAGCAGTTGCACCTGCAATCAATGTCCCGAAATCGAGCGGGCGAGTGTTCGTCATCGTAATCGGCCGCAGCGCTCGCGCGCGCCCGTTCGCCGCGCGTGACGCCGCATCCGCCGGAACGCTGACCAGCACCGCAACCAAAGCTGGTATTGCCCACAGATTAAAGCAGAAATAACGCTGTCCCATACCCCGAGACTAGCGGGTAGCGGTCACAAAGCCGTTGGGAACAATGGTGAATTTTACGGCAACGAAACGACATCGTGAAGCCAGAGAATTAACTCGCTTGATTAGAAATTGACCCCGCCAGCCATGACATGAACTTTATCTGGCGGGATTCATGGCACCGAATTTGGAGGTTTTTTACGATGGCGCGCGCGTCAAAAATAGGTGACCGTTATCGTAAAGTTGCCTGAATAAGTGCCGCCAAGCTGGTTTGCGGCAACTGCTAAAGTGCCGCCGACGCGCAGGTCGAGCAGCCCTGCCGCTGTCAGAAACCGAGTGGTCGGGCCGTTCAGCGTCAGCTGGGTGACATTCATCGTCGCGCCACCGCCTGCGCGGGCCAGCACCGGCAAAGGCCCGCGCGTCACCTGAAGCGTTAGGTTGGCCGTACCATAGGTGTAGAATTGTGCGGCCTGCGGTGCGCCGCCAGCTGCTGTGACGCCGCCGGTCGTCGTCCGCGCATCGGTCGTCGGACTGATAACGACAGTACCCGCCGTCGTTCCCGAAGCCAGCCGCCCGAATTCAAGATCGCGCAATTTGACGATCGACAATGGCCGGAGGGCAATCGTTTTTGCCGTTCCGGCTTGCGTGGCCGCGTGCGCCTCACTGCCCGCGAACAAAGCCGCCGCGACCGCGCATGCCGCAACAGCGCGACGCCAACAAAGTCCCCCGGAAATCCCCACAACTCCCCGCTAGCCGGACGATCATAAATCCGCGTGAACGGTGACAGTTAACAGCATGAAAAGGGTTCATGCCCTTGCGCGGGGCGGCTCGCCCGCTAAATCCCGCTGCATGACGACTGCCGCTATCGAAATCACTGATCTGAAAAAAATTTACGCGGGCGGCAAACAGGCACTGTCAGGCGTCAGCTTTGATGTGCCACGCGGGCAGATCTTCGGGTTGCTTGGCCCCAATGGCGCGGGCAAATCAACACTCATCAACATCCTGTCGGGAATGGTGATGAAGACCGGCGGCACGGCGCGGGTCTGGGGGTTCGACATTGACGAGCACCCGCGTAACGCCAAGGCATCGATTGGCATCGTCCCGCAGGAAATCCTGTTCGATCCGTTCTTTACCCCGTTCGAGGCGCTGGAGCTTCAGGCTGGCCTCTATGGTGTGCCCAAGGCCAAGCGCCGGTCGATGGAATTGCTCCGCGCCGTCCGCCTCGAAGACAAGGCCAGTGCCTATGCACGGACGCTGTCGGGCGGGATGAAACGGCGGCTGCTCGTCGCCAAGGCGATGGTTCATTCGCCGCCGGTACTCGTGCTCGACGAGCCGACCGCAGGTGTCGACATCGAGCTGCGCCAGCAGCTATGGGCCTATGTCCGCGAGCTGAACGCGCAGGGCGTGACCGTGGTGCTGACGACGCATTACCTCGAAGAAGCCGAAGAGCTGTGCGACCGCATCGCGATCATCAACCACGGCCAGCTGATCGCCAACAAGCCGACCCGCGAACTGGTCGGCATGGCACAGGAGAAAGTCGTCGAAATCACCGTCGATCGCGACCTGACCGAGGCACCGGTCTCCGCGTTCTTCCAAAAGGTCGAGCTGAAGGGCGAGCGTGTCCTGACAATCACCTATTCAAAGGCGCAAGCCAATGCCGGCGACGTCATCACGGCGGTAAACAATGCCGGCCTCGGCATCGTCGACGTCTCGACGCGCGAGGCCGATCTGGAGCATGTGTTCCTGAATCTGACGCGGAGCGCTTAGGACTGACTTGTGCGATCTACCCAATAACGGAAGCAAAGCAGCTTGACGACCGAATAGCCGCCATTCATACCCAAGGTATGAAGGTAGCGATATCGATTCCGGAAGCGACGCTTGTCAAGGCGGAGGCGCTGGCACGACGTTGGAACACGTCGCGAAGTGCGGCTTTTGTAAAAGTCATGGATGCTTTCGACGACAAGCCGAGCCCGAGTGAAATCACCGAAGCAGCTAACCGGTTTGCCGATGAAATGACCAACGAGATGCGCCAAGAACAGGATATGTGGCTGCGTGCGGGCGCGCGAACCGTGCTCAAACACACCGAATGGTGATTGACGTCGGTGCAGGTTAAGCAGCGCGATATCTGGCTTGCCGACTTGCGCGAACCCGTGGGTTCGGAAGCAGGATATCTTCGGCCTGTTGTCGTGTTACAGGCAGATGACATAAATGCCAGTCGCCTTACGACGTATCTCGTGGTGCCCGTGACCAGCATGGCTATCCGGGTTTCGGTCCCCTGGAATTTGGCATTGCCGGCATCGACACCTGGTTTGACAAAGGCGTCGATCGCGCAAACCAATTTGCTGCTGACCGTGAACGAACGCCAGCTTGTCGAGCCGCTCGGTCGCATTTCGTCGCCGCAGCTCCGTCAACTCTTTGCCTGTCTCGACGTCGCGCTCGGCCGAACATGACCTATGACGCTCTGGTAATCGGCTCGGGTGCCGCTGGGCTGACGGCGGCCATTACGCTGGCGGGCAATGGCAAGCGGGTTGCCGTCATTGCCAAGGGCGGGCTGTCCGAAGGATCAACGGCGTGGGCGCAGGGCGGGATCGCCGCCGTTCTCGAACCCGGCGACACGTTTGAAAGTCATATCGAGGACACGATGGTTGCAGGCGCGGGCCTGAATAACCGCGCGACGGTCGAGTTCGTTGTCGAAAATGCCCCCGCTGCCATCGAGCGGCTGGCGCAGCTGGGCGTGCCGTTCAACCCGGGTGAATCGGATCGCTGGCATCTGACCCGCGAGGGCGGCCACAGCCATCGCCGCATTGTCCATGTCGACGACGCGACCGGCTGGGCCGTGCAGCAGGCGCTCGAACGGGCAGCCGCCGCCAACCCCAATATCACCCTGTTGCCTGACATGGTCGCCATCGACCTCGTCACACAGAAGCATGTCGAGGGCGGGAGCGCGGACCCGCATGTCTGGGGTGTTTACGCGTTCAACCGGCGCACCAACCATGTCCAGACAATCACCGCGCCCGCAACCGTCCTCGCCTCGGGCGGGGCCGGGCGCTGCTATTTGTTCTCGACCGCACCGCGCGGCGCAACCGGTGACGGCATCGCCATGGCGTGGCGGGCAGGCGCGCGAATTTCCAATATGGAATTCATGCAGTTCCACCCGACGTGCCTGTATAATCTGGAGGTCAAAAACTTCCTGATTACCGAGGCGGTGCGCGGCGAGGGCGGGCATCTGAAACTGCCCCCGGAAGTCGAAGGGGGGGGCACGCGGTTTATGCCGCGTTTTGACCCGCGCGAGGAACTGGCTCCGCGCGACATTGTGGCACGGGCCATCGATCACGAGATCAAGCGGCTGGGCCTTGATTATGTCCATCTCGACATCAGCCACCGCGAGCCGGAATTCGTGCGCGGGCATTTTCCCAACATCTACGAAAAGCTGATGGGGCTGGGCATCGACATTACCAAGGAACCGATCCCGGTCGTTCCGGCGCAACATTACACCTGCGGCGGCGTCCTGATCGACCTCGACGGGCGCACCGATCTGCCGGGGCTTTATGCCGCCGGCGAAGTCAGCCAGTCGGGTCTGCACGGCGCGAATCGACTCGCCTCAAACTCGCTGCTGGAGTGTTTTGTGTTCGGCGAAAGTGCCGCACAGCATATTATTGCAAATCCCGGTGCTGCACCGCCGCAAGTCCGCGCATGGGACGAAAGCCGGGTTACGGACTCAGACGAAGAAGTTGTTGTCCAGCACAATTGGCGCGAGATTCGCCGGTTTATGTGGGACTTTGTCGGGATCGTGCGCACGACCAAACGGCTGGAACGCGCCGCGCACCGCATTGCGCTGCTTCGGCAGGAGGTTGCTGATTATTATGGACATTTTCGCGTAACCCCCGATCTGATCGAACTGCGCAACTTGGTCGAAGTCGCCGATCTGATCGTGCGGTCCGCACTGGGGCGCCACGAAAGCCGGGGGCTGCACTATACCGCCGACTACCCCGATTTACTTGATGAAGCAGTCGATACCGTGCTTGTCCCTTGGCCCCAATAAAGCGTTGCTTTTTTGCAACGCACAATAAACGATTCAGACCTCGTCAACCAAGGGTGTTGCCGCTGTCACGCAGGCGCAACATAAGCATCTCAGGGGCGCCCTAACGGCGCACAGTCGCCGTATTCGGTCCACATGGACCCACTAGGGGTAAGCACATGAAGCATCAGCTGTATTTCGGCGTGGCATTGGCCGCACTTTCATTCTCGGGCGCCGCATTCGCCCAGTCGACCGGCACGATTGATGCCGAGGAAGAAATCGTCGTCACCGGTTCGGCGACGCGCACCGGTATCGACGGTGTGTCGGTTCCCGACGCACCCAAAGCGCGCACCGTGCTGACCAACGAAGTGCTTCGCACTGCGGTTCCCGGCCAGTCATTGCTGCAGGCGATCAACGTGGTTCCCAGCGTCAACTTCACCAACAACGATCCGTTCGGGTCGTCGGGCGGCAACGTCCGTATCCGTGGCTTCGACGGCAACCGCATCTCGTTCACCTGGGACGGCCTGCCGCTGAACGACACCGGCAACTATGCGATCTTCTCGAACCAGTCGGGCGATCCCGAGATCGTCGACTCGGTCAACGTCAACCAGGGCACGACCGATGTCGATTCGCCGACGGCGGCATCATCAGGCGGCACAATCAACTACCGGACGATTGTTCCCAGCGAAGAGGCCGGTGCGATGATCGTCGGCGCTTATGGCGAATCGAACAAGGGCCGCACGTTCAACCGCATTTTCGGCAAGCTGGAGACCGGTGACCTGTTCGGCTCAGGCATCCGTGCGATGATCACAGCCGCGTCGGCGCGCAATGACAAGTTCCGTGGTCCGGGCGAGATTGCCAAGCAGCAGTATAACATCCGTCTCTACAAGGAACTGGGTGCAAACGGCGATTTCATCTCGATTGCCGGACATTATAACCAGAACCGCAATGCGTTTTACCGGTCATTGTCAGCGGCGCAGGCTAATCTCGATCTCGCGACCAACGGGCGTTACACTTTTGACAATAACCCGCTGTGCGCGCGTCCGACCTTTATCACTGGCAGGGTGGAAAACGAGAATACGGGACAGCAAGGTGTCACAACAACGACCCCGCCGGTTCCGATTATTGTGCCACAAGGTTCGACGACGGTCCCGTCCAACCAGTTCACGACCTTCAACGCGCCTGTCCCGAGCGGTCTCGACACGAGCTGCACCAACTATCATGGCGTTCGCATCAACCCGTCGAACACCGGCAACGTCCGGTTCAATTCGAAGTTCACG
>JANNCK010000198.1:0-7723 GCA_031386545.1 Sphingomonadales bacterium | reverse complement strand
GATGTCGAAAATTATCCGGGCTTTGCCGATGTAATTCAGGGGCCATGGCTCATGGAGCAGATGCAAAAACAGGCCGAACACGTCGGCGCGACGATGGTCTGGGACACGATTGTCGATGTTGACCTGTCACAGCGTCCTTTCACCCTGACCGGCGACGGCGGCGTAAAGTACGTCTGCGACACGCTTGTCATCGCCACCGGTGCTCAGGCCCGCTGGCTGGGCCTCGACAGTGAAGTCCGGTTGCAGGGCAAGGGCGTCAGCGCCTGTGCGACGTGTGACGGGTTCTTCTACCGCGGCAAGAAGGTGATCGTGATCGGTGGCGGCAACACCGCGGTCGAAGAAGCATTGTACATGACCAACCATAGCCCCGACGTGACGCTCATCCATCGCGGCGACCATTTGCGCGCCGAAAAAATCCTTCAGGACCGGCTGTTTGCCAATCCGAAAATCTCGGTGCTGTTCAACAAGCGCGTCGCGGCGTTTGTCGGTGCAGGCGATCCCGAGGGGATGGTCGGTGCCGATCTGGTCGACACAGTCACCGGTGCGACATCGCATGTCACTGCCGACGGCGGGTTCGTCGCGATTGGCCACTCACCCGCAACTGCCATCTTCAAGGGGCATTTGCCGATGGATGACGGCGGTTATCTGCTGGTCGAGACCGGCTCGACGCGGACCTCGGTTCCCGGCGTGTTTGCGGCGGGTGACGTCACCGATAAAATCTACCGGCAGGCGGTAACCGCAGCAGGCATGGGCTGCATGGCCGCGCTCGATGCTGAGAAATTTCTGGGCGTCGCCGAGTTCGGCGCGGGGCATTAACCGCTAAGCGCAGCCTCCAGCACCTCGACCAACCGCGCATAGGCCACCGCATCGGCAAAGCTGTGCGACGCTGTGTCGATCCGCTCGACCGGGATTGCCGGGTCGCCTCGCCACACATCGGCAAACGAAATGGCGGTGGCATCGCCCGTCGCGAGCAGGATTCTCGTCGGGATTACTGACGCCTCCAGGGCACGAACGGTTTTGTCGGCAAGGCTGTCTGGCGCAGCGGGCTTAGCTGCCGCCAACCGCCCCAGCCCCTTGGCAAGTTTGCCCATGTCGATCCTGCCAGTCAGCAGGGCCTTCCACGCCTCGGGGTCGCGCAGGCGGCGCACATAACGATCCTTGATCGCGGCGGGTGGCGGCATGTCGCTCGCCGCCGGAATGACCCACGGATTGGCCAGAACACGGGCATCCACGGGTGTGCTGTGCAGTGCTAGCGCCGTCGCCGCATCGCAATTCCCGAACGCGACGACACGGGTGAGGTGCGGACATTCGGCCCGGAAAGTCCCGAGCGCGGCGGCAATATCGGGGCCGCTGAAGCGAAATCCCCGATTGTCGCTTTCGCTGTCGCCAACCCCGCGCCGGTCGAAACGAAAGACCGGGAAACCCTTGCCAGCCATGGTTGCGGCGAGTTCGGCCATGCCGCGATGGGCACCGCTGCGGATTTCATTGCCGCCCGAGACGATCAACAGCCCGGCGGCACCCGGCGCATCGTCCAGCGTGCCAACCAGCGTTGCGCCCTCGCAGGTAAAGCTCAGCGCACGCCGCATGACGTCATCCATTGGGCGATGTCAGCCACGACCGCAGCGGCAAGGTCCGCATCGTGCCCCGGTTCGGCGCGCCGCCATAACGGCGTACCTGTAACGCGCGTCTCGGCCTCGCCTGCGTCATCCTCCAGCCGTAATGTGCGGATATTGCCTGTGTCTGCCGGTACGGCCCCCTCAAGCGCGCTGAACAGCGTGTGGTGCACCATATTGCCCGCAAGCGCCGTTGGCTCGGTGCGCGCTATGGCTTCAAGCGCCCCCGCCTTGATACCGGCAGTCATCGCCGTCGCGCGGACCATATCGCGGAGCAGCCGCGCCCCTGTCTCCGGGGCCAGCCGCCAGTGGAATTCGGTCGCGGCAAACCCGTCGAGCAACGCGCCCCCCCGCAGGCTGACGGTCAGAGCGGGTGCGGGCAGGGCGGCAATCGCCTCTTTCCAATCCTCGAACCGCGCATCAACGGTGGCGACAGGGCTGTCATTGGTCCCCGGCAGATCGGGCAGAATGGAGGCAACGCCAAGTGCAGCGAGTCCCCGCATGATCTCGACCAGAAAAAACCGCGTCCGGTTCGCTTCTTCGAACAGCGGCGGCAGGACGAGCACCAAGGGTGCGGATTCGGGGCCAAACCGCAGCATCGCCTCGCGCGCATCACGCGAGGCATAAGTCTCGATCACGCGCGGACCTTGCTCGCCGCGAAAGCGCACAGTGCGCCGAACGTCGCCAGCATTTCGCCGTCAACATCATCATCGTCGATGACGATGCCCAGCCGGTCCTCAAGCTCGGTCAACAGACCCGCAACCGCCATCGAATCGAGTTCGGGCAGGCTGCCGAACAGCTCGGTCTCTGCATCGAACGCATCGACGCGCAGCTGCGAAATGCCGAGCACATCGCGCAGGACACCGCGTACCGCCCGTTCAACCCTATCTGCCTCGCTCATGCGGCCCTCATATCGGTAAATTCAGCGAAGAATGTCGCGCGCCGTTAGCGTCTCGGGCCACGAGCGGCAAGCGCAAGCAGCCCTGCCTTCGCTGCCCTGAACAACCCGGCTGGCTTGCGCGGATTGAACAGCTCGACCCGCATCCGCATGACGCGCGTGTCCATCCAGTCGGCCTTATAGCGATCATCTCCGGTGCCGAAGTCGATGATCGACACCCGGTCGCGGTCGATGACGTGCTCGAACATCGCCTTTGACAGGATCGTTCCCGGTGACAGTTCGGCAACATCCTGCCGGTGAGCGAGTTTGTGGATGATTGCGTGGCCATGGCTCAGCGTCCACAGTTGTGCGGCAACAGCGCGACCGTCGAGTGTGGCAATGCCGAGGCGGAGCGCGTCCGCTGCGCCTTTTTCCTCGGCCATCGCGCGCAGGAAAATCAGCGAGCCTTCGTCGGGTTTCCAGCTGTCGGCATAGATGTCGGCATAGGCGTCCCATGCTGCGGCATCAAAACGGTCAAAAATTTCGGTCTTGAGGTCGATTTTTGCGGCCTTGCGCTTGGCGGTCGAGCGGAGCTGGCCGGGACGTTCGGCCCAGTAATCGGCAAACGACTTACCCGTAACATCGATCGACCAATTAGCGACTTGTGGTGTGACACGCACGACCCAGCCCGACTGGCGGAATGCCCTTCGCAACATTGTGGCATCGGCTTCGGGAACATGGTCGAGCATGACCGACGACAGGTGCGGGCGCAAACGGCGGGCGATTGTTGCCAAGAGGGTGTATGCGGTGGTCTCGGCGGGTGCGCCTGAAAAAATCGCCCGGAAAGCGAGTGTATACCAGCTCGCGAGTCCGACCGCCGCGCCGTTCGCGCGTTCGGCGAGAAACAACCACGCGTCACTGGTTTCGGTACGGGCGCGGACGATCAGCGGGCGGTTGCCGGGCGCGCAGTGCGTCCAGGTCCGCCGGAACCATTCGATCCGGTCGAAGGGTGAAACCTGGGTGTCGCGGTCGAGGTTGCCGCACGCAGCACGCTCGACATCGTCGAGGTCACGAAATATTTCATCCTTCACCCGCATAGGGTTATCTCTGCCATCGCGCGCATTTTGATTGGAGCCTGTTCCGGGTGCAAGTTCTTGAGTCAAAACAATGTCCGATCGACCACGTCGCCCTGTCTGGTACAGGGGATGCACCTGCTTTGGTTACCAAAATGGTAACCATGACTTACGGCCAGCTTGAATCGGCAATCGGAGCACTGGCGGCACGGCTGCATGAACTGGTGCCTGAAACTGGCGCGCGCGTGGCGACATGGCTGCCGAAAACCGTCGAGGCATGCCTGATGCCGCTTGCCGCGCCGCGCGCAGGCCTTGTCCATGTGCCGGTCAATCCAGTGCTGAAACGCGCGCAGGTCGCCCATATCCTGTCCGACAGCGGCGCGTCGCTGCTGCTGACCAGCGCGGCGCGGGCCGCGACGCTGGAACCGGGGGATATTCCGGCAGGTTGCACCGTCTGGACCGAGGACGAGGCCCGTCTGGCGCGCGCAGCAGAAGGGCAATCACTCCCCCCCTCCGCTGCGTCTCCCGACACGCTGGCCGCGATTCTCTACACCTCGGGGTCTACCGGCCGTCCCAAGGGGGTGATGCTCTCGCACGCCAATCTGTGGCTCGGCGCAGTCAGTGTCGCGCATTATCTTGGTCTTGCCGCCGACGACCGCACCCTTGCGGTGCTCCCGCTCGGCTTTGATTATGGCCAGAACCAGCTGTTTTCGACGTGGAAAGCGGGCGGGGCGGTCTATCCGTTTGATTTTCTGATGGCCAAGGACGTGTGGCGCGCCATCGAGCGCGAGGGGATCACGACGCTGGCCGCTGTGCCGCCCTTGTGGCTGCAACTGGTCGAGGCCGATGCGCCGCCCGCCGCCAGTATCCGCCGGATAACCAATTCAGGCGGCGCGTTGACCCCGGCGCTCATTGATCGCCTGCGCCCCCGCTTACCGAACGCCGATATTTACCCGATGTACGGCCTCACCGAAGCCTTCCGCTCGACCTATTTGCCGCCCGCGCTGGTTGCGACGCACCCGTCGTCAATGGGCCGCGCCATCCCCTTTGCCGAGGTCATGGCTGTTGCCCCCGACGGTCGCGAAGCCGCACCCGGCCAGCCGGGCGAGCTGGTCCACGCCGGCCCCTTGGTCGCGCAAGGCTATTGGCGGGACGCCGAACGCACTGCCACACGGTTCAAGCCTGCCCCGACCTGGTCGCAAAGCGGCGGCATGGCCGTATGGTCGGGCGACAATGTCACTCGCGATGCTAACGGTCTGTACTATTTCGTTGGGCGCGACGACGAGATGATAAAGACCAGCGGCCACCGCATCAGCCCGCTCGAAATCGAAGAGTCGGCGCTGGCCAGTGGCGTTGTGGCAGAGGCGGTTGCCCATGCCGTCCCCGATGCGGCTACCGGACAAGCGACCCGCCTCGTTGTGCGCGGCACTGGCGACAGCGAAGCCCTGTCGGCGCACCTCAAGCGCGACTTGCCGTCGCATATGCAACCCAGGATCATCGAGTGGCGCGAAGAATTATCGCGTAATGCCAATGGCAAACTCGACCGTTCTGCCATCCGGAGCGAAGTCATATGAAGCCGTTCGGGACTATTCCGCATTGGTGGGACGCCGCCCTTATGGCGCGCGCACTCGACGCCAGCGACGGGATAACGCCGTGCTTCGTCTATGACCTGAACATTGTCCGCGACAAGGTGGCGATGCTCCGCGCGGCGCTGCCCGCAGGGGTCGGCATCCATTATGCGGTCAAGGCCAACCCGCATCCCCGGATGATCGCTGCCATCGCCGCTATGGTCGATGGTCTCGACATTGCCTCGGGCGGTGAGCTCGCGCTCGTCGAAAGCGCCGCACCGGGCAGGCATGTCTCCTTTGCCGGACCGGGCAAGCGCGATAGCGAAATCGAGGCCGCCATCCGCGCCGGTGTCACGCTCAACCTCGAATCTGAGGGCGAAGCTAACCGTGCGCTTGCCACCGCCAGCTGCCTCGGCATCACCCCGAAACTCGCGGTTCGCGTGAACCCCGATTTCTCGCTCAAGGGGTCGGGCATGAAAATGGGCGGCGGGGCCGCCGCATTCGGGGTCGATGCCGAACGCGCCGCACCGCTGGTCCGCCGCCTGATCGATGCTGGTGCCGACTGGCGCGGGTTTCACATTTTCGCCGGGAGCCAGGCCCTCGACAGCGAAGCCATCGCCACAACTCAGGCCGCGACTGTCGAACTGGCGGGACGGTTGGCGGATGAAGCCGGGGCAACCCCGGCTTTGGTCAATCTCGGCGGTGGCTTCGGCATCCCTTATTTTGCCAAAGACGCGACCGTTGACGTCACTTTTGTCGGGGCGCGTCTCGGCGAAGTGCTTGCCGCGCGGCCTGACAGCCTCAAGGATAGCCGCTTCGTCATCGAACTCGGGCGCTGGCTCGCGGGCGAATGCGGGGTCTATCTGACCCGCGTGATTGATCGCAAGGATAGCCGGGGCGAGACTTTCCTCGTGACCGATGGCGGCCTCCACCACCAACTCGCCGCCAGTGGCAATTTTGGTACGGTGGTCCGCCGTAACTATCCGGTCGCTGTGGCGACGAGATTCGCCGAGCCGCCGGTTGAAATTGTAAACATTGTTGGCTGTCTGTGCACGCCGCTCGACAAACTCGGTGACAGCGTGTCGATGCCGCGGGCGGACGTCGGTGACGTCATCGCCGTTTTCATGGCGGGGGCTTACGGGGCCAGTGCCAGCCCCACGGCGTTTCTGGGTCATGGCCCGGCACCGGAAATTGTGATCGGCGCGACCGGTTAACGCCGTCAACTGACGTCATTACTAACGCAATATTCACCTCTAGCGTCCTAGATGGGGACGCTTTCATGGGGTTGGCGTGTGTCCGGATGTCCGGATGCGGCGCTGGCACCCGCCACGTTGGCAAGGGATTTCGGTTATGCGTAGCACGCGTTCGTCGCTTTTTCTCGGGGCCGGGCTGGCTGCCATGGCGCTTACCGGCTGCTCTGGTGGTCAGGGTAGCGGGCCGCAATTGCCGCCTGCCAGCTTCGTGCAACAGAGCGAGGGCCCCGGCGAAGAATATGTCATCGGGCCGCTCGACCAGCTCACCATCTTTGTCTGGCGCAACCCCGAACTGGGCGCGAAGGTTCAGGTGCGCCCCGACGGCCGCATCACGACGCCGCTGATTTCGGATATGCCTGCCGTCGGCAAGACCGCGGCACAGCTTCAGGACGATTTGCGCGTCCAGCTGTCGCGCTACGTCAAGGATCCGATTGTTTCGGTCATCGTCGATAATTTCTCGGGCACCTATTCACAGCAGGTCCGCGTGGTTGGCGCGACCGAAAAACCGGCCTCAATCCCGTTTCGCGCCAATATGACCCTGCTCGACGCGATGATCGTGGTGGGCGGCCTCAGCGAATATGCTGCGGGTGACCGCGCACGGCTCGTCCGGTTCGACAAGAACACCGGCAAGCAGACCGAATATGCGCTGCGGATCGGACGCCTGCTCAAACAGGGCGATTCGCAGGCGAACGTCCGGCTCCAGCCCGGCGACGTCATCATCATTCCGACCAGTGCGTTCTGAGGGCTGATTTAGTGGGCAATATCTACGACGAGGCGCTGGTCGCCCTGCACGGCATCTGGCGCCGCCGTTGGCTGGCGCTTGCTGTTGCCTGGGGCATCGGCCTGCTCGGCTGGATGGTCGTCAGTCTGATCCCGAACACGTTCAAATCCGAAGCGCGCATCTATGTTCAGGCCGCATCGCTGCTACCCGACAAGGTCGGGATGTCGGCAGGCGAGCAAAAGGCGACCATTGAAACCGTTCGCCAGACACTGACGTCGGTCGATAACCTTCAGAAAGTGGTGCGCGGTACCGATCTGGCGAATCACGTCTCCAGTGATGCCGACATCGCAGGCAAGGCCGGAAGCCTGCAAAAGGCGATCACTATTGTCGCCGAGCAGGACAATCTGTTCAAAATCAGCGCCGTCGCCTCCGAGGGCAGCATGTCCGATGCCGAAAATGCCAAGCTGGCCAAGGCGATCGTGCAAAAGCTGATTGACCTGTTCGTCGATGGCAATCTTCGCGACGGGCGGACCGAAACCGGTGCCAGCCTGAAATTCCTCGACGCTCAGGTCGAACAGCGCGCGCAACAGCTTTCGCAGGTCGAAGCCAAGCGTGCCG
>JANNCK010000187.1:0-1742 GCA_031386545.1 Sphingomonadales bacterium | reverse complement strand
GCACGCAGCGTCCGCCGTTCACGCGTCACCGCATCGTCGCGGCGCACACCGAAGCCGGTGATCTTGTCATCAAGCTCGACTTTCAGGCTGTAGCGCGGGCTGCCCGCGGCCTGAATGCGGTCGGTCAGTGCGGCCTGCATCAGCCAGCCCGCTTTGCCCTCGATGGGCGCAACCGACACCCCCGCGAGCGTTGCCGCGACGGGTCCGGCGTTGCCGCCCGAATAGAGCGGCTGGAGGCCACAGGCTGACAACAGCAACAGCGGTGCGAGGATGAGAGTGCGGATCATACCACCAGATTGACCAAGCGGTCGGGCACGACAATCACTTTCTTTGGCGTCGCGCCCGCCAGGATCGCGATCACCTTGGTATTGGTGACCGCGAGCCGCTCCATTTCGGCCTTGTCGGTCCCCTTGGCGACGGTGATCGTGTCGCGCAACTTGCCGTTGACTTGCAGCGCGACGGTGACCGAATCATCGACGAGCAGCGCGGGATCGGCCTCGGGCCACGGTGCATCGGCAACGAGGCCAGTGTTCCCGCGCGCGGCCCAGGCTTCCTCGGCCAAATGCGGGAGCATTGGCGCGATCAGGCGGATGAGTGTTGCGATGGCGGTGTCGCGTGAGGCGGAGGGGTTCGCCTTTTCGATGGCATTGGCGAGTTCGTGGACCTTGGCGACGGCTTTGTTGAAGCCTAAACCGTCGATGTCCGCGCCGATGCCCGCAATCGCGCGATGCAGGGCACGGTCGATGGCTAAATCTACTCCTCCCCGGGACGGGGAGGTGGCAGGCGAAGCCTGACGGAGGGGGGCTTCAACGGTCGAGGCTCTAGCGTTGAGAGGCCCCTCCACCACTTCGTGGTCCCCCTCCCCGTTCCAGGGAGGAATTTGTTCGAACAGCCGCCACAGCCGCTGCACGAAACGCCACGTCCCCTCGATCCCGCTTTCGCTCCACGGCAGATCACGCTCGGGCGGCGAGTCGGACAGCATGAACCAGCGCACTGCGTCGGCACCGTAATGGTCAAACATCGGCTCCGGATCGACAGTGTTCTTCTTTGACTTCGACATCTTTTCGATGCGGCCGCGTGTCACTTCAACGTCTGTCTCGCCGAGAAATATCTTGCCATCTCGATGGGTGATTTCCATCGGCGACGCGAACTGTCGACTAGCTAGCAGCGGTTCGCCAGCTGCCGTCGGCACTTGCACCTGATAAACCTCATGTGTCACCATTCCCTGCGTGAACAGCCCGGTGAACGGCTCGACAATCCCGATCTTGCCGATGCGGTGCAGCGCGCGCGTCCAGAATCGGGCATACAGCAGGTGGAGAATCGCGTGTTCGACCCCGCCGATATATTGCCCGACCGGCAACCAGCTCTCGGCCTCGGCGCGGTCGAACGGCTTGTCCTTGGGCTGACTGGCGAAGCGGATGAAATACCACGACGAATCGGCGAAGGTATCGAGCGTGTCGGTCTCGCGCCGCGCCGGTTCCTTGCAGTTCGGGCAGGCGACATGCTTCCACGTCGGATGGCGATCGAGCGGGTTGCCGGGGATGTCGAAGCTGACATCGTCGGGCAGGACGACCGGAAGCTGGTCGCGCGGCACGCCGACCGGGCCGCACGCATCGCAGTGGATGATAGGGATCGGCGTGCCCCAGTAACGCTGACGCGACACGCCCCAATCGCGGAGGCGATACTGCGTCTGCCCCTCGCCCCAGCCCTCGGCCTCGGCACGCGCAATGACGGCGGCCTTG
>JANNCK010000139.1:0-10927 GCA_031386545.1 Sphingomonadales bacterium | reverse complement strand
GCTCGACGGTGGCCGCTTCGCGACGTCGGATCTGAACGACCTGTATCGCCGCGTCATCAACCGCAACAACCGTCTGAAGCGTTTGATGGAATTGCGCGCGCCGGACATCATCGTCCGCAACGAAAAGCGCATGTTGCAGGAGGCCGTCGACGCACTGTTCGATAACGGTCGCCGCGGTCGCACGATCACGGGTGCCAACAAGCGGCCGCTCAAGTCGCTGTCCGACATGCTCAAGGGCAAGCAGGGCCGCTTCCGCCAGAATTTGCTCGGCAAGCGCGTCGATTATTCGGGTCGTTCGGTCATCGTCACCGGTCCGGAGCTGAAACTCCATCAGTGCGGCCTGCCCAAGAAGATGGCGCTCGAACTGTTCAAGCCGTTCATTTACGCGCGCCTCGACGCCAAGGGTCTGAGCATGACGCTCAAGCAGGCCAAGAAGTGGGTCGAGAAAGAGCGCAAGGAAGTCTGGGACATTCTGGATGAGGTCATCCGCGAACATCCCGTCATGCTCAACCGCGCACCGACGCTTCACCGCCTCGGCATTCAGGCGTTCGAGCCCGTATTGATCGAGGGCAAGGCGATCCAGCTTCACCCGCTGGTCTGCTCGGCGTTCAACGCCGACTTCGACGGCGACCAGATGGCCGTGCACGTTCCGTTGAGCCTTGAGGCCCAGCTGGAAGCGCGGGTACTGATGATGTCGACCAACAACATCCTGTCACCCGCGAACGGCAAGCCGATCATCGTGCCATCGCAGGACATGGTGCTGGGCATCTATTATCTGTCGATGCTCAAGGAAGGCGAACCCGGCGAGAACATGATCCTCGGCGATATGTCGGAGGTTCATCAGGCGCTGAATGCCAAGGCAGTCACCCTGCACAGCCGCATCACCAGCCGCGTCCCGCAGGTCGACGAGGCGGGCAACAGCTATCTGAAGCGCGTCGTCACCACGCCGGGCCGGATGTTGCTCGGTGAAACCTTGCCGCAGAACAACAAGGTGCCGTTCGAGACGATCAACCGGCTGCTGACCAAGAAGGAAGTCGGCGATGTCATCGACATCGTTTACCGCCACGCAGGGCAAAAAGAGACTGTCCTGTTCGCCGATGCGATCATGTCGCTCGGCTTCAAGCACGCGTTCCAGGCCGGCATCAGCTTCGGCAAGGATGACATGATCATTCCGGAATCGAAGGTGACCACGGTCAACGATACCCGTGCGCTGGTGAAGGACTTCGAGCAGCAGTATCAGGACGGCCTGATCACGCAGCAGGAAAAGTACAACAAGGTGATCGACGCGTGGAGCCGTTGCGGCGATCAGGTGGCGAACGCCATGATGGACGAGATCAAGGCAGTGAAGAAGCTGCCCGACGGTCGCGAAGCCCCGATCAACTCGATCTACATGATGGCGCACTCGGGTGCCCGTGGTTCGCAGGCGCAGATCAAGCAGCTTGCCGGTATGCGGGGCCTGATGGCCAAGCCGTCGGGCGAGATCATCGAAACGCCGATCATCTCGAACTTTAAGGAAGGTCTGACCGTCCTTGAGTATTTCAACTCCACCCACGGCGCCCGTAAGGGTCTCGCGGATACGGCGTTGAAGACCGCGAACTCGGGCTATCTGACCCGTCGTCTGGTCGACGTGTCGCAGGATTGCGTCATTGTCGAACTCGATTGCGGTACGACCCGCGCGCTCGAAATGAAGGCCATTGTTCAGGGCGGTACGGTCATCGCGTCGCTCGGCGAACGCATCCTTGGCCGCACCACTGCCGAGGACATCACTGACAGCAAGACCAGCGAAATCGTCATCCCGTCGGGCACCTTGCTCGACGAGGCGATGATTACGCAGATCGAGGCTATCGGCACGCAAGCCGTGAAAATCCGCAGCCCGCTGATTTGCGAAAGCGTCGGCGGCGTCTGTGGCGCTTGCTATGGTCGTGATCTGGCCCGCGGTACCCCGGTCAACATCGGTGAAGCGGTCGGCGTTATCGCCGCACAGTCGATCGGTGAGCCCGGCACCCAGCTGACGATGCGGACCTTCCACATCGGCGGCGCGGCGCAGGTCAACGAACAGTCGAACATCGATGCGATGGCCGACGGCAGCTTCGAATATCGCGGCGTCCGCATCATCAAGGACAAGGCGGGTCGGCGCGTGTCGCTGTCGCGTCAGGGCGAAATCGCGATCATCGACGCCGACGGTCGCGAGCGGGCGGTCCACCGTATCCCTTACGGTGCGTATCTGTTGTTCGACGATGGCGCACAGGTGAAGCAGGGCAACCGCCTGGTCGAATGGGATCCGTTCACGGCGCCTGTCATCACCGAAACCGGCGGTATCGTGAAGTATCAGGACCTCATCGAGGGCCAGACGCTCACCGAGCAGGTCGATGAAGCCACTGGCATCGCCAACAAGGTCGTGACCGAATATCGTCAGGGCCGCACCAAGGAGGATCTGCGTCCGCGCCTGACCCTGCTGGGTGAGGATGCTGCCGATGCGGCACGCTATATGCTCGCTATCGGCGCGACGCTGTCGGTCGAGGATGGGGCCACGGTTGTGGCGGGCGACGTGCTTGCCCGTGTCAGCCGCGAAGCCGCCAAGACGCGCGACATCACCGGCGGTCTGCCGCGGGTGGCCGAGCTGTTCGAAGCGCGCATCCCCAAGGAAAATGCCATCATTGCACGTGCTTCGGGCCGGGTCGTGTTCGGCAAGGACTATAAGGCAAAGCGCAAGATCGGCATTCAACCCGAGGACGGCGGCGAGCTGGCGGAATATCTCATCCCGAAGTCGAAGGTTATCGACGTTCAGGAGGGCGATTACGTCAAGCGCGGCGACAACCTCATCGGTGGTTCGCCCAACCCGCATGACATTCTCGAAGTCATGGGGATCGAGCCGCTCGCCGAATATCTGGTCGCCGAAATTCAGGAAGTTTACCGGCTTCAGGGCGTGAAGATCAACGACAAGCACATCGAAACGATCGTTCGCCAGATGCTGCAAAAGGTCGAGATCACCAACGGCGGCGACACCACCTTGCTCGCCGGCGAACAGGTTGACCGCGTCGAAATGGACGAGATCAACGCCAAGCTCGGCAAGGGCGAGAAGTTTGCCGAAGGCAAGCCGATCCTGCTCGGCATCACCAAGGCGTCGCTGCAGACCCGCAGCTTCATCTCGGCGGCGTCGTTCCAGGAAACCACCCGCGTGCTCACGCAGGCGGCGGTCGAGGGCAAGAAGGACACGCTGACCGGCCTGAAGGAAAACGTGATTGTCGGGCGTCTGATCCCGGCGGGCACGGGGGCCGGCATTAACCGCCTGCGCGTCACCGCGAACAGCAAGGACGCGGCCCTCCGCGCCCAGCAGCGAGCGTGGCAGGCCTCGCTGATTGCGCCGCAGTCAGCCGCCGAAGAGCACGCCGCCGAACTCGCCCAGCCTGTGCAGGGTGACACCGGCGACGACGCCCTTGGTGCGGTCATCACATCGGGCCACGGCACCGATGCGGATGCCGGTGACTATCTGAACAAGTAATCGCCGGGAAACGGTAGTTACGAATAGGCCCTCCGGAGCGATCCGGGGGGCCTTTTTCGTTATGAACCCGGCACCCGTAGGCAAGCCTCTCTAACCGGTACCCGGGATCAGAGTTTTACGGTTATCGACACCGGCACCACAAAATCACTGCGGTCGGGCCGTCCGATGCGGCGCTGGTAACGGTGCTGGAATCCGGTTTCGAGCGAGAATGTTTTCGACAGCGGTACCGATACCCCGACAAAGTTACGCATCTGGTCAAAGCCCGAGATCGCGCCCCAAGCCGTCGAGTTAAGCCCCACCAATACTTCACTCGACAGGATCAGGTTCGTACCCTTTGCCTTCAGCGGGATCTGAAGCTGCAACCGCTCGCGCACGCGCCAGCCGCTGCCCGCTGCGCCCTCGATGGTGCGCAACTCCAGCCGGGTGCGTGAATTCAGCGTCGCCTTGCCGATCTTGCCAATCCGCCAGTTGGTCTGTTGGAAAAACCGGTTTTCGTTGACGTTGGGGGTGCCGACATTGATCGTCGTCTGACGCGCATAGCCGATGTGGAGGGTCAGCTCGTCATTGACCTTATACCCCAGTGTCGGACGAAAAACCGTGGTGGCGATGCGGCTGGCATCTTCCTGCAACCGGGCGGATAATTCGACGTTCGCAACCAGTTTTTTGGACAGGTTCGTGCCGAGGTTGAGCGTTGACCAAATCTGAAAATCATCGGCGGTTGCCGCACTTGCAGGTCCAGCGACCAGTATCAGCGAAGCAACCGCCCCATATATCGATTTCACGGCGGCCCACCCCGGTTATGACGATTCGGTGAAGCCTGTAGCGCGGGTCTTCCACAACGACCAGCCGATCCCGCCGAGAATGAGCGCGAAGGTCACACTCAGGCTGAGCACCGGCGGGAATTTATCGCCGCCGATGATAAAGTCAGCAACGAAAATTTTCGACCCGATGAACACCAGTACCAGCGCCAGCGCATATTTCAGATAGTGGAACCGGTGTACCATCGCCGACAGTGCGAAATACAGCGCGCGCAGGCCAAGGATCGCCATGATGTTCGAGGTATAAACGATGAACGTGTCGGTCGTGATCGCAAAGATGGCGGGCACGCTATCGACGGCGAACACTAGGTCGGCGAGGTTGATGACGACCAGCGCCAGCAGCAACGGCGTAGCGGCGCGGACCATCTTACCGGTCTTTTCGTCGGCCACCCGCACGATAAATTTCTCGCCGTGCAGCTCCTTCGTGACCGGCATACGGGCCGATACCCACCGTACGGCCGGGTTCTTGGCAACGTCCATCTCGCCGCCACCCGCAAACAACATCTTGATGCCCGTCGCGATCAGGAAGGCGGCGAAGATATAGAGCACCCAGTAGAATTGCTCGACCAGCGCCGCGCCCGCCGCGATCATCGCGCCACGCAGCACGATCACCGCGATAATGCCCCAAAGCAGGGCACGGTATTGGTACATGCGCGGGATCGCAAAATAGGTGAAAATCAGCGAGATTACAAAGACATTGTCGATCGACAACGCCTTTTCGATGAAAAACCCGGTGTAGTATTTCATGCCGCTGTCGGCACCCTTGGCGATCCAGACCCACAAGCCGAATGCCAGCGCGATGCCGATGTAAAAGGCCGACAGTTTCAGGCTTTCCGCGATGCCCATCTCGCGGTCCTCCTTGTGAAGGATGCCGAGGTCGAACGCAGTCAAGGCAATCACAATGCCGATAAACGACAGCCAGAACCAGACCGGTGTTCCCAGCCAGTCGATCATAAGAAAATCCATTGCACGCCCCTGTTTCGATACGATGTCGATGTTCTACGGGCGCATGATCGATGAAAGGGGGTCGCTTAAGCAGCGAAGTCGCCGGACCGCCTGTCACCGGGCATTCGCCCGCTGCGGTCCGACATCACGACGGCGTCAAAGACGCAGTCGCCAGAGGGGCCCGGTCCGCTTCTCAGAGAATGGGGTGCCGTAAAAAGGGTTTCAAGGGGGCCGTGCAACTTTCGCGCGTACCCGCTATCGGCGTTCACGATGCTCAAGGTCGCAAGCTATAACATCCGCAAGGGCATCGGCACCGACCGTCGGCGCGCGCCGTTACGCATCCTCGACGTGCTGAACGAAATCGATGCCGATGTGGTGGCGTTGCAAGAGGCCGACCGGCGTTTCGGCGCGCGGTTGGCCGCACTGCCAATCGGGATGGTCGAGCATCACTCGCCCTATGTCGTCGTCGATGTCGCCGCGCGGACTGGCAGCATCGGCTGGCACGGTAATGCCCTGCTCGTGCGGCGCGGCACCCACATCGAGCATGTCGAGCGGCTCACCCTGCCGACGCTGGAACCGCGTGGCGCGGTGCTGGCCGATCTGGCAATCGACGGCGTGCCCTTTCGCGTTGTCGGGATGCATCTTGACCTGTCGGGCCTGCACCGGCGGCGACAGGGGCACGCGATCACTGCCGCGATTGCCGAGCGCGATCCGCGCCCGACGATCATCATGGGCGACACCAATGAATGGCGGCCGCACGCGGGCTGTTTGATCGATTTCGCGCATAAATTCCGCATCGCGCCGACGGGGCCAAGCTTCCACAGCCGCCGCCCGGTCGGACGGCTCGACCGCATCATGGTCGACCACGACACTCGCATCATGGCCTGCGGCGTGCATCACAGCGCGCTGGCGGCCAAGGCCAGCGATCACTTGCCGGTATGGGCGGATGTGGAACTGTCGGGCAACACGCGCTAACGACACCAGCAATGCAGATTTCCGACCTTCGCATCGCCCTGACCAGCGGCAATTATAATTATGTCCGCGACGGGGCGAACCGGGCGCTCAACAATCTTGTCGGCTGGCTGCTCGATAAGGGGGCGGCTGTGCGGGTCTATGCACCGGTCGTCGAGCACCCCGCGTTCGAACCGACCGGCGATTTGATCGGCGTGCGGTCCGTGCCCCTACCCTTCCGTCCCGAATATCAGGTGCCGCTCGGGCTGGGGTCAGCAGCGCACGACATTGACGCTTTCCAGCCCAATATCGTTCACCTGTCCTCACCCGAACTACTCGGCCACAGCACATTGCGCTACGCCAAGTCGCGCAACCTGCCAGTGCTGGCATCGGTCCACACCCGCTTCGAGACCTATTTCCGCTATTACGGGGTCGGGTTCCTCGAACCGCTCGGCGTGGCGCTCCAGCGCCGGTTTTACCGCAAATGCGACGCCATTGTCGCGCCGTCTGAATCAATGGCCGATGTCCTGCGCGCCGAACGGATGAACGACGATGTCGGCATCTGGTCGCGCGGCATCAACCGTGCGGTGTTCAATCCGGACGCGCGCAGCCTCGACTGGCGACGCTCGCTGGGCATATCCGACGACGATTTTGTCATCGCCTTTTTCGGGCGGATCGTGCTGGAAAAAGGGATCGATGTGTTCGGCGACGTCATCGTCGAACTCAAGCGACGCGGTGTGGCCCACAAAGTATTGGTAATCGGCGACGGCCCCGCCCGCGACACCTTTGCCGCGCAAGTTCCCGACGCGATCTTTGCCGGGCATCAGGCCGGAACCGATCTTGGCCGTGCCATCGCATCGGCGGACCTGTTATTACAACCCAGCGTTACCGAAACCTTCGGCAATGTCACCTCGGAGGCCATGGCCTGCGCCCTGCCCGTCGTCGGCGCGGACGCGACTGGCACGTCAAGCCTCGTCGAAGACGGCCTCACCGGTGCGCTGGTGCCGCCGCGCGACATTGCCGCCTACGCTGACGCAATCGAGCACTATGCAACCGACCGGTTCGCTGCGCGCACTGCGGGGGCCGCCGGAGCCAAAGTCGCTGACGGCTACACCTGGGACGCAGTCAACGGCACGCTGGCGGCGAAATATCTGGACGTGATTGGGCGGCGGTAGCGGCCCTAACGCCTCTCCGCTTGCGGGAAACGAGCTTTTCGACGCACCCTGCTAAAGCCGCTCGACTTTCTGCGCGACCTCGTCGAGCAAGGCCGCGATGTCGTGCAGCGTTTCCGGCGACACCCCATCGGCAGTCACACGGTTGGCAAGCACAGCGCGCAAATTACCCATTGCACGGCTCACCGGCCCCGTGTCGGTTTTGGCCCGCTGCGCGCCGAGCTCGGCGAGGCGATCGATCAGCACCTTCAGCTCGGCCGCCTTGGCGTCGAGTTCGGCGCGGCCCGCATCGGTAATCGCGAACTGCTTTTTCGTGCCGTCGGCAACCCCTTCGATCAGGCCCATATCGTCGAGCAATGTCAGCGTCGGGTAGATGACGCCGGGGCTGGGTGCATAGGCACCGCCGGTGCGGTCCTCGATCTCGCGGATCAGGTCATAGCCGTGGCGCGGTGCGTCCGCGATCAGCTGGAGTAACACGAGCTTCAACTCGCCACCGTCGAACATTCGGCCACGCCGACCGCCGCTGCCATCTCCGCGACCACCGCCGCGAAGCCCGCGGCCATGCCCCATCATAAAACCACCGCCACCTCCCGACGGTCCCCAAATCGCCATATAGCCGCGCGGGCCACAGCCCCCGCGTTTTCCATACATGTGAAACATCATTTCTTCTCCGCTATTATATACGCTATCTAAGATATATCTTGAGTGAGTCAAGGTGTCGCGATCCCTGGTGTGACTTTACTGTTACCTTTGGCTAAATAGCGCCCATGCCGGACCTGTTCGCCGCCCCTGCCCCGCCGCCGCCACTCGCCGACCGGCTGCGTCCTGCCACGCTTGCGGAAGTCGTGGGACAGGATCACCTGACCGGCCCCGATGGCGCGATCGGGCGGATGGTTGCGGCGGGCAAGCTCTCCTCGATGATCCTGTGGGGGCCGCCCGGCACCGGCAAGACGACGATTGCGCGGCTGCTGGCGGATGCCGTCGGCTTGCGCTTCGAGAGCATTTCCGCCGTGTTCTCCGGTGTCGCCGACCTCAAGCGGGTGTTTGCTGCCGCGAAGGACGCGGCCACCCTCGGCCAGCGCACCCTGTTGTTCGTGGACGAAATCCACCGCTTCAACCGCGCTCAGCAGGACGGGTTTCTCCCCTTCGTCGAGGACGGCACGATCACATTGGTCGGGGCGACGACCGAAAACCCCAGCTTTGAACTCAACGCCGCCCTGCTCAGCCGCGCGCAGGTGCTCGTCCTCCACCGCCTTGATGCCGCAGCACTCGGCGAACTCCTGTCCCGCGCCGAGGCTGTAGAGGACTGCACCCTGCCCCTCGCTGCCGAGGCAAAGGACGCCCTCATCGCCAGTGCCGACGGCGACGGGCGGTTCCTGCTCAATCAGGCGGAGACATTGTTCTCGGTCGAGATCGCCGACCCGCTCGATCCCCAAGCACTGGCCGCGTTGCTGCATCGCCGGATGCCGGTCTATGACAAGGACCGCGAGGGGCATTACAACCTCATCAGCGCGCTGCATAAAAGCCTGCGCGGGTCGGACCCGCAAGCCGCGCTCTACTGGCTGGCGCGGATGCTCGTCGCGGGCGAGGAGCCGCTCTATGTGCTCCGCCGGCTTGTCCGCTTTGCCAGCGAAGACGTCGGCCTCGCCGACCCGCAGGCACTGGTCCAGTGCCTCGCCGCCAAGGATGCGTATGATTTTCTCGGTAGCCCTGAAGGCGAACTCGCCATCGTGCAGGCTTGCCTGTATCTGGCCACCGCCCCCAAATCGAACGCCGCCTACAGGGCGCAGAAATCAGCGTGGAAATCGGCGAGCGACACCGGCTCGCTGATGCCCCCGATGAACATCGTCAACGCCCCGACCAAACTCATGAAGACCCTCGGTTATGGCAAAGACTATGCCTATGACCACGACACTGACGAGGGCTTTTCGGGCGCCAACTACTGGCCCGACGAAATGCCCCCGGCGACCTTCTACGCGCCGGTCGAACGCGGGTTCGAAGCCAAGATCGCCGAACGGATCGCCCATTGGGATAAATTGCGCGCGGACAAGAAATAAGGGTGTTCACCCTAAACACCCAAAAGCTAGGTTCTGTTATGACTGACTTCGCCAACCTTGAGAATTTGATCGCAGCCGTTATCGATCATGGTTTCAACCTTCATAGCGCCTTGGGACCAGGGCTGCTGGAATCAGCGTATGAAGCGTTTCTCAGTGCTTCGCTCCGCGAAGCGGGATTTCATGTCGAGCAGCAGGTTGCTTTCCCGGCGAGTTATCGCAGCACGACCATACAGAATGCCTTTCGAATCGACCTGCTCATTGAACGAAAGCTGGTCGTCGAGATCAAGTCGGTCGAACGGCTCGCACCGGTGTTTCAAAAGCAAGTCCTGACCTACCTCCGGCTGACTGGCTTGCCGGTCGGCCTACTGATAAACTTTGGTAATCCGACCTACGAAGGCGCTGCTCGACGCGTCATCGACAGTCGACATGCCTACCAAGGCCAACATTGAAGCATGATCCTAATGCGGGCACCGGCCTTTTAGGTGTTTAGGGTGAGACACTTCTCACACTTCGCCGCCATCGACTGGTCGGGCGCGGTCGGCCCGCGCCAGCCGGGGATTGCCGTCGCCTTGTGCGGAGCCGGTCCTACCGCGCCTGTACTCGTCCGCCCCGGCCATATCTGGTCACGCACCGATGTGCTCGACTGGTTGCTAACCGACCTTCCCGCCAACACCCTTGTCGGTCTCGATCTCGGCACCTCGTTCGCCTTTGCCGACTGCGGCGCATATTTTCCCGGTTGGCATGACAGCCCCGCCGATGCCCGCGCCCTCTGGGCATTTGTCGAGCATATTTGCGCCGAAGACCCCCATCTGTCCGCGAACAGTTTCGTCGATCATCAACAAGCCAGCCGCCACTTCCGCCGTCACGGTGGACGCACGGGAGACCTGTTCCCGCCGGGACGCGGGCGGTTGCGCGTGACGGAACGTGCCCAGCTCGACCAAGGGCTCAGCCCGTACAGCAATTTCAATCTCGTCGGCGCGGCGCAGGTCGGCAAGTCGAGCCTGACGGGGATGCGGATGCTCCACCGGGCCAGCGCGACACTACCGGTATGGCCGTTCGACCCGCTGCCGAAAACCGGTTCGGCCATTGTGGAAATCTACACCAGCCTCGCCGCGCGCGCAGCCGGTGTTGCCAAGGGACGCAGCAAGATGCGCGATGCGGCAACGCTCGACGCCGCGCTATCGACACTGGGGAGCGAACCGCACATCCCCCTGCCCCGCTACACCGACCATGCCACCGATGCGCTGCTAACGTCGGCATGGCTACGAACAGTCGCGCAAGACCCCGAACTATGGGCACCTGACGGTATTGATGCGGTTCGTCACACCGAAGGCTGGACGTTCGGTATCCGGTGAGGCTAGGGAGCGTCGAACAAGCCGGAGCCGGCTTAGCTCAGTTGGTAGAGCGCCAGTTTTGTAAACTGGATGTCGCGGGTTCGATTCCTGCAGCCGGCACCATTTCAAATTATTTTGCCCTTATACC
>JANNCK010000094.1:0-4740 GCA_031386545.1 Sphingomonadales bacterium | reverse complement strand
AGGGGAGGGGCTAAAATGCTAAGCCGCACCGCTGCCTCGCTCTACTGGATGGGCCGCTACGTCGAGCGCGCCGAATTCACTGCACGCTTGGTTGAGGCAACAGTGCGCCTCGATGCCCTCTCCTCGCGGCCGGCAGGCGAGGCTGCATGGGCAAGCGCGCTGTCGGTCATCGAGGCCGACACGGCGTTTGCCGCGACCGGCGAAAAACTTACCGCGCGCAATGTCGCCCGTTTCCTGACGCTCTCGACCGCGAATCGCGGCTCGGTTGTGTCCTGCCTCGACTTCGCGCGTGGCAATGCCAAGGCCGTTCGCACCGCGCTCAGCCGCGATGCCTGGTCGACGATCAATCAGGCATGGTTGCTGTTCAACGGACGGACCAGCCCCGGCGATACCCAAGCCACGCTGGCGCTCATGGAACAGGCGCAGAATGAAACCCGTGGGTTTGAAGGGGCCATCGGGCGGATGCTCCGCAACCCCGCGTCATGGTTCATCCGGCTCGGTGCGACGATCGAGCGCGCCGACAACACTGCGCGACTGATCGACGTCAAATACCATATCCTTTTGCCCGAGGGCGAACAGGTCGGCGGTGCAGTTGACCGTGATCAATGGACGACGATCCTGCAAACACTCGCGGCGGTGAACGCCTATCGCTGGCTCTACCGCGAGGGATTGCACGCACGCTCGGTCGCCGAACTGCTCATCCTGCGCCGCGAACTCCCCCGTTCGCTGGCCGCCAGCGCCGAGGAAGTCGTGCTGCACCTGAATGCGCTCGGCAAACAAACCGGCTTTCAGGGCGAGGCCGACCGGCTGGCGCGGTTGCGCCACGCGCGCCTTGGCGAAACGCGGATCGACGATGTCATCAAGGGTGGCCTCCACCAGTACGTCGAAACCTTCATCGAAGAGAACGCCGCGCTTGATCAGGCGATTTCCAAACAGTTCAAGTTCATATGACACGGCTCACGCACACGCCTCCGGAAAGTGTCAGACACTTTTGTTCGGCTGCAGACGTCATCGGTGGCACCGCTTCTGCAAAAGTGTCAGACACTTTCCGGAGCATTTGGCGAGGACGTCCGTCATGCGGCTGAGCATCGACCACCACACCCGCTACCGCTTCAGCGTCCCGCAGGCGCGGGTCGTGCAATTGCTGCGCGTCACGCCCAGCGATTACGCCGCGCAAACTGTAATCGACTGGCGGATCGACGTCGATTGCGATGCGCGGCTGCGAACCGGCCTTGACGGTTACGGCAACCCGACAACGATGCTGTATATCGACGGCCCCATCGAGGCGCTCGAACTCACTGTGCGCGGCGAAGTGTTGACCGAGGATCAGGCGGGCGTCGTCAGAGGCGCGCACGAGCCACTGCCGCCGCTCTATTTCACCCGCACGACGCCCTCCACCGCGATTTGCGACGCGACCCGCGATTTTGCGCGGACAATGCGCGGCAGCGACTGGCTCGAACGTATCCACGCGCTCAACACCCTCGTCGGTGGCACTATCAAAATCGAGGCAGGCCGTGGTCCTGTTGGCCGCACGCCCGGCGAAGTCCTCGACAGCGGGCATGGCACCACCCGCGACGCCGCGCATTTGCTGGTCGCCGTCGCGCGCGCCAGCGGGTGCCCGTCGAGGATCGTGTCTGGGCACAGCCTCCACGGTCCCAACCGCAGCCACCGGCGTTCGGCGCATTATTGGGCCGAGATCTACATCGACCGGCTTGGCTGGGTCGCGCTCGACCCAAGCGCCGGATGCTCGCCCGACGAAAGCTATGTCCGCGTTGCGGTCGGGCTCGACGCCTATGATTGCACTCCGGTGTCGGGCACCCGCGTCGGCGGCGGAATCGAAGAGCTCGACGTCGATGTGCGCGTCGACAACGCCGGTCCAGATCGCGGGAGTCAGCAACAATGACCTATTGTGTCGGGGTGCTCGTTAAGGACGGTCTTGTCCTCGTTGCCGACACCCGCACCAACGCGGGCATCGACAATATCTCGATCTATAAAAAGCTGCACACGCTCGCTGATACCGACGAGCGGGTCATTTTCGCCTGCACGGCGGGCAGCCTGTCGGTCACCCAGTCGATGCTGTCCCTGCTCGACGAAGGCCTGCCCTGCCTCGACGACAGTGGCATCGCCCGCACCATCGGCGCACAACCCACGATGTTCCGTGTCGCGCAACTGGTCGGCGAGGCGCTGTCCTCTGCCCGCCGCGCGATCGGGGTCACGCTGGAGGGGACAAAGATCAACGCCAGCGCCTCGGTCCTTGTCGGCGGGCGGGTCGCTGACGGGCCGTTGATGCTGTTTCAGGTTTATGCCGAGGGTAATTTCATCGAGTGTCAGGCCGATGCGCCATTCCTTCAAATCGGCGAACTCAAATACGGCAAGCCGATTCTGGACCGCGCACTGACCTTTGATTCGGTGCTCGACGAGGCCGTGAAGGTCGCGCTCATATCATTCGATTCAACCATGCGCTCGAATTTGTCGGTTGGCCGTCCGCTCGACCTTGTCGCGATCCCGACCGATCCAGCGCGCGCGACTGTCGCCCTGCGCCTGTCGGAAGACGACCCCTATTTCAACCAGCTCTCGGCCGATTGGGGCCGGATGATGAACGAAAGCCGCATGGCGATCCCCGACCCGCCGTTCATGGCAGGTTGAGCGCCGCAGGCGATTGCCGAACCGGGGTAATGTGAATTCACCTTTAATCGTCTGAGTGCTGACGCGGCTTCGGCGACGTCTTAGAACTTCCGCCCGTCGGGGGCACCTGGCAATCCCTCACCTTTCAGTGCCTGCGCGACGTCGGCTTCGGTCATCCGCCGCCAGCCTGCCGGGCCCAGCCGCTCCATTGGCTGGAACCGCGCCTTATATTCCATGCGTTTCGACCCTGCGACCCAATAGCCCATGTAGACATAGTCGAGACCGGCCATCGCCGAACGCTCGATATGGTCAAGGATAATGAAAGTGCCGAGCCCGACCCGCCCCTCTTCTTCGGGTGCGAAAAAGCTATAGATCATCGACACGCCGTCACCCGACCGGTCAGTGATGCACGCCCCGACCAGCTTGCCGGGTCGCCCGCCCTTCGACGGTTCGCGGTATTCGACGATCTGCGTATCGACCGCCGAATGCTCGACCATGTCGGCAAAGTCGACATCGTCCATCCCCGCCATACCGCCGCCTGCGTGGCGCGAGTCGAGGTAACGGCGCATCAGGTCGTATTGCTCCTGCGTCGACCATGGACGGCACGCAGTCACCTCCAGATCGGCATGGCGCTTCAACAATTTGCGCTGCGTTGCACTCGGTTCAAATTCCTGCGCCAGCACCCGCACCGATACGCACGCGCCGCAATCGAGACATGACGGACGGTAAGCCACGCCCTGGCTACGGCGAAATCCGATCCGCGCCAGCGCTTCGTTCAGCTCGACTGCGTCGGGGCCGACCAGCTCGGTAAATACCTTCCGTTCGGTCCGGCCAGGCAAGTACGGACATGGCGACGGCGTGGTCACAAAAAAGCGGGGGAAGCGGAAGGGTGCTGTCACAATGAACAGGTTATGCGTCGCATGGTCCCGCATTAAAAGCGGATTTACCATGAAAGAGGGTTAATGCCTGTCGTTCCCTTCCCAAGGAGAAAGGTGGCTAGCCGAGTTCGATCAGCCTCACCTCATACCCGCCACTGACGAGGGCCGCCACCAGCCGATCGAGATGGTCGCGGTCACGGGTTTCGCATTCGACGTCGAGGCTCAGCCCCTTGGCAGGAAGGTTGGTGAAGATGCGCTGGTGCGACAGCTCGAGAATATTCACCGCGACTTCGTTAAAGATACGCGCAACGTGAAACAGCGCCCCGGGCCGGTCTTGCAACCGGATACGCAGCCGCGCCAGCCGTCCCGACCGGGCCAGATCGCGCAGCAAGACGTTCGCCAGCAGCCGTGTGTCGATATTGCCGCCGCACAGGACGATGCCGACGGTCTTGCCCTTGAATTTGTCGGGATGCGCGAGCAGCGCTGCAAAGCCCGCCGCGCCCGCCCCTTCGACTACGGTCTTCTCGATTTCGAGCAACAGCGCGACCGATTTTTCCAGATGCCGTTCGGCCACCAGCACAATGTCATCTGCAACCGCACGGACGATCTCGCGGGTCAGCATCCCGGGATGCTTTACTGCAATCCCCTCGGCCAGTGTGTCGCCCTCGGCAGGCATATCGAGGCCGTTGAGCAGCGCATACATCGACGGATAGAGCTCGGCCTGCACGCCGATAACCTGCATCCCCGGCTTCAGTGCTTTGGCCGCCGTTCCCACACCCGACAGCAAGCCGCCGCCGCCAATCGGGATCGCCAGCATGTCGATGCCCGGCGCATCCTCCAGCATTTCAAGCGCAATCGTGCCCTGCCCCGCGATGATCTCGGCATCGTCGAACGGATGGACAAAGGTCAGATCGCGCGCCGCTTCCAGCTCGCGGGCATGGGCATAGGCGGCATCAAAGGTCTCGCCATGCAGGATGACTTCGGCACCATGCCCTTGTGTCTGCACGATTTTGTTGGTCGGCGTCGTCTGCGGCATGACAATTGTCACCGGCACACCCAGCCGCGCACCGTGATAGGCCAGCCCCTGCGCATGATTGCCTGCCGATGCCGCGATCACCCCCTTGGCCCGCGCCGCGTCCGGCATCAGCAGCAATTTGTTGAGCGCGCCGCGTTCCTTGTAAGCGGCAGTAAACTGAAGGTTCTCGAACTTCAGCCAGACCTCGGCCCCCGTCAGCTT
>JANNCK010000080.1:0-3415 GCA_031386545.1 Sphingomonadales bacterium | reverse complement strand
ATGGTGCCGGGGCAAAGCTTCGTCGAATTCCTGCTCAAGCAGGGTTTCGATGTCTTCATGGTCGATTGGGAAGCGCCGCGTCCCGATGAAAAACACTTGGGCATCGAGGATTATGTCGGCGATTTCTTGCCCCAATGCGTGACGAAGGTCGCCGAGGTAACGGGCGAGCCCGACCTCTCGGTGGTCGGTTATTGCTTTGGCGGCGTGCTCTCGATCCTGTGGGCGAGCCTGTACGCAGGCGACAATCTCAAAAATCTCGTGACCTTCACGACGCCGGTTAATTTCGACGGAATGCCCGCGTTTCAGGCGTGGTCTGACAAACGCTTTTTCGATGTTGACCGCCTCGTCGATACGCTCGGTAATTGCCCCGCCGAAATGCTCTACACCTCGTTCGACATGCTGCGGCCCGGCGGGCGCATCGCGGGGAATGTCCGGCTGTGGGACAATATGTGGAACGATGAATTCGTCAAATCCTACCGCATGTTCGACCGCTGGAGCGCCGACATGCTACCGCTGGCCGGCGAATATTTCCGCCAGACGACCAAGCAGTTGATGTGGGACAATGCGCTGATGAAACGCACGATGACCGTCGGCGGGCGCACCGTTGATCTGTCGCAAATCACGGTGCCGTTCCTGCAAGTGACCGCCGAGCATGACCATATCGTGCCCGCCGCTGCGTCCGAACCGTTGATCGAGATGGTCGGATCAACCGACAAACAAGCGGTGGTCCTAAAGGGCGGGCATGTCAGCCTTGTCGCGGGCGGCAATGCGATCAAACGGCTGTGGCCACAAATTGACCGCTGGCTGGGGGAACGTTCTACATGACAACCAATGTCGACTGTGGTGGTACTTGGGTAAGCATCCGCCCGTTTGCGCGCGCCGATGCCACCGGCGTGGCCGAATTCGCACAATCGCTTCCCGAACATGACCTGCTGTTCCTCAGCCGCGACATCAAACATGCACGGGTGATCGAAGCATGGCTTGACGCGATCAAAGCAGGTGAAATTGAGAGCCTTGTGGCGACGGCGCTGATTTCGGGCAGCGATACCGTTGTCGCGACGACCGCGATTGTCCGCGACCCGCTTGGCTGGTCGCCGCATGTCGCCGAGGTGCGGATGCTCGTTTCGCCCGCGATGCGCGGCAAAGGGCTGGGCCGCGCCCTGCTCGAAGCCAGCATTGCGCTCGCGCGGGAGGCAGGCGCGACCAAGCTCATCGCGCGCATGACACCCGACCAGCGTGGTGCAATTACCGTTTTCGAGGAAGCCGGTTTTCGCGGCGAGGCCATGCTGCGCGACCATGTGATGGGCCGCGATGGCGCGCTCCACGATCTCGCCATGCTCTCGCTCGATATCGGTCGCAGCGATGCGAAACGCGCGGCACTTGCCTGAGTCCAAATGCTGCACCGACAAGGTTTCACAATAAAACGCTCGACAACCGCATCCTTTCGGGCAGGATAAGTGTTCGGTACATGAGCCAATAGAGCCGTGACCGTTCGCGGGAAGGATTTTTTAGTGCAAACACAGACACATAAACTGGCACATGAACATGGACGCGCGCCCATTTCGCCCCCTTCGAAACTGCTGGCGCTAACCGAACTCGGGCGCGCCGCGATCGAATTCGGCACACTCCCGATCGCCGCCCCTTTCCTCCTGACTGCCCCGCGTGGCGACGGGCACCCGGTGCTGGTCCTCCCCGGATTTACCACCACCGACCTGTCGACGACGGTCATGCGCCGCTATCTGCGGCAGGCGGGTTATGACGTTCATGCGTGGGAACTGGGTCGCAACCTCGGCCCGCGCGCGATTGGCTGGGAAGGTGAAAAGCTGATTGCCCGGCTCGAAGCCATATTCGAGAAGACCGGTAAAAAGGTCAGCCTTGTCGGCTGGAGCCTTGGCGGCATTCTTGCCCGCCAGCTGTCGCGCCGCCGCCCGGATCTTGTCCGCCAGGTTATTTCGCTCGGTTCGCCATTTGCGGGCGACCCGCGGTCAACCAATGTGTGGAAGGCTTATGAATTCCTCACCGGCCAGCGCCTGAAAGACGACGACACCCAGCGCCAGCTTCGCGAAAGCGAACTCGCGCCGCCGGTGCCCTCAACCGCGATCTTCTCGAAATACGACGGTATCGTCGCATGGCAAAGCTGCATCGAACCCGAGAGCGCCACCACCGACAACATCGAAGTCAACGGCAGCCATTGCGGTCTAGGCGTCAACGGCGCTGTTCTCTATGCAATTGCCGACCGGCTTTCACAGGCCGAAGGCGAATGGAAACCGTTCGAGCGCAAGGGTTTGAAGGCGCTGCTCTACCCGTCGTCCGGGCATGTTCACTAAGAACTCTTTGGGGACACCATATCGGTGTCCCCATTGATTGCCGTTCAGTCCTTTGAAGGTCGCCACGCTGCCATCGTGTCGCGACCAAACTGCGCGATCAGGTCACCGACTTCCTTGACTTGAGTCATAGAGCGCGCGCCCTGTTCCTTGACGAAATCGGTTTGAATCTTCGCCAGGTCGGTCACCGATTTTACACTCGCCGCTGAACGCATCGCCGCGAAGGCCGCACGGGTATTTTCCTCGGCATGGTCGATCACTTTGTTGTTCAGCGCTGCGGCATTGCCCGCCGCTTTCGTGGTGGCATCCTTGATCGACTTACCCGCCTTTTTGACGCTCTCGGTCGCTTTCTCGGTCATTTTCGCGCTCTTGGCCATCATGCTTTCTCCTTGATTTTACGCGGTTTTGAAGCGGATTTTGCAGCGGGTTTGGGTGCTATCTTCGCTTTGGGTGTCGGCTTATCAGGCGCTTTCGCCTTCGCAACCGGCGCCGGGCCAGCTGTCGCCGCCGCGAGCAAGGCGTCAAATGACCGGCGCAGTGCCGCCGCGTAGACATCGGGATCGGGCATCATGTCGCGGTCGCAAGTGAAACTGATCGCGATCTCGTCTACATAGGAATAAATCGTGTTGATCAGGCCCATCGAGTCAAATATCGGCCCGAGACCGTACATCTTGACCATTTTTGCCCCGCAGAAATACAGCGGAACCCGGCTGCCCGGCACATTCGTCGCCACCACATTAAACACGGGGGCCATCGCATTTGCGACGCCTAGCCGGGTATATAGCCGCGCGCCGAGGCCAGCGAGGCCGCTGGGGATAAGCTGCGAATAATCGGTCAGGGTCCGCGCGCCGACCGCATTGGTCAGCCCCTTGGAATTGATTGCATCGGCATTGATATGTGCCAGCCGCTCCATCGGATCCTCGATATGGGTGCCGAGGCTGACCACCATTGCCGAAACAAGATTGCCGAGCGCAGCCTTCTCGCCCTCTTGCCGCACTGAAATCGGTGCCATCGCGGTCAAATTGGCTTCGGGGAGTTCGCCCTTATCATTCAGATAATTACGCAAACCACCTCCGATGATCGCGAGGATC
>JANNCK010000069.1:0-3771 GCA_031386545.1 Sphingomonadales bacterium | reverse complement strand
GGTCAATCGCGATCGGGCAAAGGAGAGCTTTCAATGGCCAATTGGGATCCACGGTCGACTGCGACCGCAGCCGCAGCCGCCTCGGCCGGAACGCAAGCCGACGTCCGTGACGCGGGCCTGCGCAAATATATGTTGTCGGTTTACAACACGATGGCATCCGGTGTGCTGCTAACTGGTATCGTTGCGCTGCTCGCCGCGCAGACGGGCATTGCCGCAGTCATCTTTACGTCGCCGCTGCGCTGGATTGTGGCGCTGGCACCGCTCGCCATGATCTGGTTTTTCAATGCGAACCGCTCGGAAGGCACGCTTAAGACCATGTTCTGGTCATTTGCAGTGCTGTTCGGCCTGTCGCTGTCATCGGTCTTTCTGGTGTACACCGGCCCGTCGATTGCAACGACGTTTTTGGCGGTCGCGGCTGGTTTTGCGGGGCTGAGCCTCTACGGGTACACGACCAAGCGCGACTTGTCGGGCTTCGGGACTTTTCTCATGATGGGTCTGGTGGGCTTGTTCGTCGCCATGATTCTAAACATCGGCATCGCGGTCTTTACGGGCGCTCCGTCACCGGCGCTGCACTATGCGATCAGCTTCATCGGTGTGTTGCTGTTCGCGGGCCTTACGGCCTATGACACGCAAAAGATTAAGAGCGTGTACTTCCACGTCGCGGGGAGCGACATCATGGGAAAATCGGTAATTTTGGGCGCGCTGACGCTCTATCTCGACTTCCTCAACATGTTCACGTTCCTGCTGAGCTTCATGGGCGACCGTCGCTAACGACGCGCCCCCGGGCAGAAAAAACGAGGCCCGGCAGAGCAATCTGCCGGGCCTTTTTTCATGCCTGTGCTGGCATCAGTGCCATATCGATAGCTTTCGCCTTCACATAGGCGGGCCGCTCGCAAATCCCCGCCCAATAGGCCTCGAACGCCGGTCGTTTCTCGATGCTGCCGAACGCAAGGCCCCAGCCGATCTGCGAGCCGACATAGACATCCGCCGCGCTGAACCGGTTGCCCGCGATATAGGTCTTGCCCGCAACTGCGGATTCCAGCCCGTCCATCGCCGCCTCGAAACTGCCATAGCCCGCCATCATCGATTTGCCCTCGGGCACGACAAAGCCCAGCGCGCGGTTGATGATCGCCTGTTCGAGCGGCCCCGCGCCAAAGAACATCCAGCGGTAATAATCGCCGCGACGCGCGGGTTCCGGCGCAAGGCCCGCTGCCGGAAACGCATCCGCCAGATAGGCGCAAATCGCTGCGCATTCGGTCACCACGACATCGCCATGCTTGATCGCCGGCACCTTGCCCATCGGGTTCACTGCCAGATATTCGGGTGCCTTCATCGTCGTGCCATAGTCGAGCAGCACCTGCGCGTAGGGCTGTCCGACCTCCTCCAGCATCCACCGTGCAATCTGGCCGCGCGACATCGGGTTGGTGTAGAAAGTGAGCTTCGCCATGATAGTTCTCCGACTCGGTAGCCTCGGAACATAGATCGAACATATCCGATCGTCACGCCCACTTGTAATGACGTCGAACCGTCAGCAGAGCCCCGCTGCACGCTGGAGCATCCCGCATTTTTTTGCGGGCTGGCGCGGTTCGCCGCGCCCGTCATCGTCCGACATCATCTCGTCCATATCGGGCATCCCGACGATCTTGTTGCTGATCGAGCGATAGCGGACCCGCGCCGTCCATTCGGGGTTCCACGCGATCTTTGGATTGGCCGGGCGCGGCGGGTAGGCATAGCCCGCCTCGGGACCATAGGCATACATCGACAGCATCATCATCTCGCCACCAGCTGCCTTCACCTCCGCCGGAATCTGGCACTGGGTCTGCGTCGGCGGCATCACCACCCGCTCACCGATCAACCGCTGCACGGTCGCAGGCGAAAGCCAGTCGGTCAGCCCGCCAAAGAACTCCTGACGGCTAGCCGACGTCCACCAGACAATGTCGTTCGAAGCGCCGCGCTTCCCTTCCGAGAAGCCGATGCCATGTGCGTAATAGCCGGTGGCAACTGGAATCGCGTTCCAGCTGATATTGGTTACCTTGCCCATTTCAGTCGTCTGCACCCGCATCGGGGCCATGAAATTCTGATTGAGCGCAAACTTCATCTCGGGGCTGTAGTTGCCCGCCACCCGGTGCGGCCCGACCAGAGAGGCATTGGGCACAATCTCCACGCGCCGGTCGCGTTCATTGGGCCAATAGCCATAGGTACGGCTGTTGGTCGCCGTTGGCCCGCGGTCAGCTGGAACGCTCACACTCGACAGTCCCGGCGGCATCTGCCCGGCCGCCATCTTGGCAAAATCGAGGACCACCGGCTGTCCCGGTCCCGCCTTCGCGCCGCAACCCCAGAACAACAGCATCCGCCCCTTGGGTCGTTCAAAATTAGTCGGCAGCTCTCCGCGTGGTGTCGCCGGGGTAATCAGCGGTACCGACAGGCCCAACTGCATCCCCTGCGGCATGAAATGATCGGCCACCGGCGGGCCGCTCGCTGCCAGTGTCGACCCCAGCCGCAAATCAACGGTGTGGCGCGGCCCGTTGCCACCCATCATGCCCGCCATACCGCCGCCGCCGAACATCGCGCCCAAGCCACCACCGCGCGGACGCGCGTCACCGCTGCCGGAACCACCGCCAGCCATGCCCGGCATTCCCGACGCGGTCGTTACATCCATCTGGTAGCGCGCCTTGGGTGTTGCCGATTTTTGTGCAGCCACCTGCACGGCGATGGCCGTACAGATCAAAGACGCTGCACCCACTGTCCCCATCAAAATTCCGTGACGCATCACCTGCTCCCCGTTTTTATGCGCGACTCACTCGTGAGTGTCCTCTCGTAATTGCGACGCGGCTAGGACGAAAACGACATGGCCGCTTGGCGTTTGCCGCTGGCCTGACTAGCGTAGGGGCATAATATACAAATCAGGGAGAGAGCATGACGACCGAGCCTTCGGCAGCAACGCCCCCGGAACAGGCGAAAGCCTCCGGTTACGCCTGGTACGCCCTCACGGTCCTTGTCCTCGTCTATGTCTTCAACTTCGTTGATCGCCAGATCCTCAGCATCCTTGCCGAGGACGTAAAGCGCGACCTGCAAATCACCGACGCCTATCTCGGCTTTCTCTATGGCACTGCCTTTGGTGTTTTCTACGCGCTGTTCGGGATTCCGCTCGGGCGGCTCGCTGATAACTGGCACCGGGTGCGTCTGCTGACCGCCGGACTCGGTCTGTGGTCGCTGATGACCGCACTTTCGGGTTTTGCTAAAACACCGCTGCAATTGACAGCGGCCCGTATCGGCGTCGGCATTGGCGAGGCAACGGCCAGCCCCGTCGCCTATTCGTTGTTGTCGGACCTGTTCCCCAAATCGCAACGCGCAACCGCGCTCGCGATTTATTCGTCGGGTTTGTACATCGGTGGCGGACTGTCGCTGGGCATCGGCGCGGTTGTCGTCGGTCAATGGAATGCATCTTATCCGGCTGGGGGACCGCTCGGGCTGGTCGGCTGGCAGGCAGCTTTCCTGGCGGTCGGTATACCCGGCCTGCTGCTGGCCTTTTGGGTCAGCACCCAGCGCGAGCCGCTGCGCGGTGTTTCGGACGGCATTGTCACACCACAAGACGAACATCCGTTTGCCGATTTTTTCGCTGAACTTCTGACGATCATTCCGCCGCTAACGCTGATCGGCGCGGCGCGGCGCGGCGGGCGGGCACTGGCGATCAACATCGGCTTTGCGGCGCTCTGTGCGGTAATCGCCTACGCGCTAATTCTCATCACAAATAATGTTCCGCAGTGGGTG
>JANNCK010000065.1:0-11574 GCA_031386545.1 Sphingomonadales bacterium | reverse complement strand
CTCGGCGAGCAAAGCATAGGTTACCGGCAACATCCCTCCGGCAGCCGCGCCCATCAGGAAGCACATTACGATATTCCAGCCCAGACTCGGCATGGCCCCGCAGATCGAGGTGCCGACGAACATGATCGCCGAGAGCAGGATCGAGGCCTTGCGCCCGTAAATATCCGCCGCCACCCCCCACAGGATCGAGCCGACGACCGTGCCGGTCAGTGCGGCGAACGGCACCAGCGCGCCGACCGCTTTGGTAACGCCGTATTCGGCAGTCAGCCCGGGCATGACGAACCCCAGTGAGGCGGGCTTCATAACGTCGATCACCAGGCCGATGACCAGCACCAGCAGTACGACGATCTGCGCCGCGCCGATCGGCGTGTTCGGTTGCGCTTCGAAGCGCACGGCATCCTCGCCGACATGGACCCGCTTGCCGGCCAGCGCCCCGAAGAAGGCCAGTGGCGCGCCAAGCAATATCAGCACCATGCCGCCGATCATCGGCGCGTCGGCGGGCATGCCGACCAGCCGATTGCCCATCGCCCGCGCCTCGGCCAGCATCGGCACATGCAACAGCACGCCGACGGCGATCATCGCGCAACCGGTCCAGAAGATCATCGAACGGCGTTCGGGGGAAAGCGACATGGCAGTCATCATCGCCGCCTTTGCTGGCGTGCGAAGGGAAGGTCAACAATTCACCAGCGTTTCGGCGCTGCATCCATTGACGAAGGCCGTCCGCATCCTTCTTGCTGCACTGCACACAAAGACGGGGGATTCGATGAAGCGTGCTTGGCGACAGACTTTCGCAGCGGCGACGATCGGCGCATTTACGGCTGGCCCGGCGTTTGCGCAGGCGGCAATGGTCAAGGCGCCAGACGTCGCGGCCCAGGCGACCATGGTCAACAAGGGCGACACCGCCTGGATGCTGGTTTCGTCGGCCCTCGTGCTGATGATGTCGGTGCCGGCGCTGGCGCTGTTCTACGGCGGCCTCGTCCGCACCAAGAACATGCTCAGCGTGCTGATGCAGGTCTTCATGATCGTCTCGGTGACCGCCCTGTTGTGGTGCTGCTGGGGCTATACGATGGCCTTCACCTCGGCGGGCAGCGTTGCTCCGGCGTTTGTCGGTGGTTTCTCGAAAGCGTTCCTGATGGGCGTTTCGGGCGGCACCTATGCGGCGACCTTCTCGAACAACGTCTATCTGCCGGAATTTGTTTTCGTCATTTTCCAGATGACCTTCGCCTGCATCACGCCTGCGCTGATCGTCGGTGCCTTTGCCGAGCGGATCAAGTTCTCCGCGCTGATGGTGTTCGTGGTCGCGTGGCTGACGGTCGTATACTTTCCGATTGCACACATGGTCTGGTACTGGGCAGGCCCGGACTTCCTCGCTGACTCAGTCGTCAAGGACGCTGCCGGAGCACTTGTTTCGCAGGATGCGGGTTATCTCTGGGGCATGGGTGCGCTTGATTTCGCCGGTGGTACCGTCGTCCACATCAATGCGGGTATTGCCGGCCTCGTCGGCTGCCTCATGATCGGCAAGCGGATTGGCCACGGCAAGGAAGCAACCCCGCCGCACTCGCTGACCATGACCATGATCGGGGCCAGCCTGTTGTGGGTCGGCTGGTTCGGGTTCAACGCAGGGTCGAACCTCGAAGCGAACGGCGTCACCGCGATTGCCTTTATCAACACCTTTGTTGCCACGGCGGCGGCGGCGGTCAGTTGGGCACTCGTCGAGCAGTTCCGCCATGGCAAACCATCGATGCTGGGTGCCGCGACGGGTGCCGTCGCGGGCTTGGTCGCGATTACCCCGGCCAGCGGGTTTGCCGCGCCGATGACCGCAATTGTCCTCGGCTTTGTGGTCTCGCCAATCTGCTACATCTTTGTCTCGACGGTGAAGAACAAGCTCCAGTACGACGACACGCTCGACGTGTTCGGCGTGCACTGTGTCGGCGGGATCGTCGGCGCGCTGGGAACGGCAATTGTTGCCGATCCGGCGCTCGGCGGTCAGGGCTTCTTCGACTATACCGTCTTTCCGGCGGGCGTCGGGGCCTATGACATGGGTTCCCAGATGCTGACCCAGATCAAGGCGGTCGCGCTGACCCTCGTCTGGTCAGGTGTCGGTTCTGCCATCCTGTTCTTCGTGATCGACAAGGTCATGGGGCTGCGTCCGACCGAAGAAGCCGAGCGTGAAGGGCTCGACCTCTCTGAACACGGCGAGCGCGCCTATAATTATTGATGAGCTTGGGGTCGGCGGTGGCGGGTTCCCCCCCCTCGTCCACCGCCGTCCCCAGACCCGGTTCCTCCTGCGAACCACTGGCCCGGGACGCGAGTCCTGGGTCTTCTTTGTACGCAGCGTGGCGAGCGCCGCCCCGGCGCGACACCCTGACGTGCCGCGGCCACAAAATTTCCGTTCGCCGCGACCAAATGCGCCGCTAAGAGTTAAGGGCAACTATGAAGGGGCAAGCCGTGCCATTGGACAAGGACGCGTTGATCGACCGGCGGGTGTTCCGGACGACTGTCATCGTCATCGCCACGGCGGCGGCGGCTTATGGGCTGTGGAAACTCGCCGACCTGCTGCTGCTGGTCTTTGCCTGTGCGCTGATTGCCCTGATTTTCTTTAACCTCGCGCGGTGGATCGTCGACCGTACCGGCCTCAATTTCGGGCTGGCGCTTGCGGTGTCGGTCGTTGCCATTCTCGCTGCCTTGTCGGGGGCCTTCTGGTTTTTCGGCAATTCGCTATCGGGCGAATTTACCGAACTCGCACAGCGGTTGCCACCCGCGTGGGACGTGTTTCAGGCTCGCTTTGCCCGGACGCCGGTCGGGGCCGAGTTTTTCCGCCGGGCCGGCGAACTTGCCCCCAGCGGCCAATCGATTGTCGGCTTTGCGACGGGACTGTTGACCAGCCTCGGCACGATCGTGTCGGCGCTCGCGATTGTGATTGTCGGGGGTATCTACCTCGCTGCCCAGCCGCGCCTTTACGGCAAGGGCGTCATGATGCTGACGCCTCAAGCGGCGCGGGGCAAGCTGACGCGGACATTCCTGTCCGTGGCCGAATCGCTCAATAACTGGCTGGTCGGGCAGGGTATCGGCATGTTGTTTGTGGGCGTCAGCACAACCTTTGGACTCTGGCTCGTCGGCCTGCCTGCTGCACCCGCCATCGGCCTGGTTGCGGGACTATGCGAGTTCGTGCCGTATCTCGGGACAATTGTCGTCGTCGTCCCCTCGGTCATATTGGGATTCGGCGAGAGTACCTCGACCGGCATCTGGACGCTGGTTGTTCTTATCACGGTCCAGCAGGTTCAGGGCAATCTGGTGATGCCGCTGTTGCAGAGCCGCATGGTCGAACTGCCCCCGGCACTCACGATTTTCAGCCTTGTTGCTGCGGGCGTCTTGCTGGGACCGGTCGGCGTTATTCTCGCCACACCGCTGACCGTTGTCGCGATGGTCATGGTGAAGGCGCTGTATGTGAACCCGCGCGATCTCGAACCCGATCAACGCGCCGAGCTACAACCCTAACCCTTGGTGCTCGGGCGCAGGCTGGTGCCTGCCCGCCCGCCGCGCAGTGCGCCGAACCAGCTCAGCGGGTTGTACCAGTACTGTGACCCGTCGAGCGAGAAGCTGATGAACTCGGCCCGCCCGCCCAGATTTTCCCACGGCAACGGCCCGCCGAGTCCGCCCAGCGATTCGGCAACGCGGCTGTCGGCCGAATTGTCGCGGTTGTCGCCCATCAGAAAGACGTGTCCGGCCGGAATCGTCGTCGCGGGATAATCATCGACCGAGGGATCATAGCCGAGATCGATCGTGTCATAGCTGCGCCCGTTGGGCAATGTCTCGCGGACAACCGGCAGCGCACAGATGACTTTACCGTCGGGGGCAACTGAGCGGTAATCGCCATATTTGGGGTCGGTGCAGGGTTCGTCAGCATCAACCGGGACCGGACGCAGGACGACGGCGGCACGCTTCACCGGCACGCCGTTGATGATCACCGTGCCGCCGCGCACCTCGAACCGGTCGCCGGGCAGGCCCATCACGCGCTTGATATAATCCTCGTCGAGCCGTGTTGGCGGCGACGCGATGACAACATCGCCGCGCTCGGGCAGCTTGCCCCAAATGCGCCCCTTGCTGAACGGAAAGACGTGGAAACTGGGCGAGACATAGGACCAGCCATAGGCAAATTTGCTGACCACCAGCTGGTCACCGACAAGCAGCCCCGGCATCATCGATTCGGACGGGATATAGAACGGTTTGGCGATCAGGCTGTGAAAGCCGAGCACCGCCAGGATCAGCCAGAAAATGCTCTTGGCCTCCGCCACCCAGTCAGTCTTGGGCTTTTCGATCGGTGCGTTTCCCGGAACTTCGGCGGCGGCAGTGGTCTCTGTGGTCACGCGGTTACCCTCGGTAGATCTTCAGCCTTCAGGGCTTCGATAATGACAAACGCCTGCGCCCAGGGATGGTCGTCGGTGAGTGTCAGATGCACCCGCGCCTCATACCCGTCCGGAATCAGCGCGTCGAGCGCCGCTTTCGCCCCGCCTTCGAGTGCCAGCGTCGGTGCCCCCGACGGCGCATTGACAACGCCGATGTCCTTCATGAACACGCCGCGCCGAAATCCGGTGCCGACCGCTTTGGAAAATGCCTCCTTGGCGGCAAAGCGCTTGGCATAGGTGCCCGCGCGGGTGAACGGACGCCGCTGTGCCTTGGCGCGTTCTTGGGGCGTGAACACACGGTTCTCGAACCGCGCGCCAAACCGGTCGAGCGAATTCTGGATGCGCTCGATATTGCACAGGTCGGAGCCGAGGCCGACGATCACCGCGCACTCTCCATCAGTGCCTTCATCCGCCGCACGCTTTCCTCCAGCCCGACGAAGATCGCCTCGCCGACGAGGAAATGCCCGATGTTGAGTTCGGCAATCTGCGGGATAGCGGCGATCGGCACGACATTGTCGAAGGTCAGCCCGTGCCCCGCGTGCGGCTCGATACCGTTCTTGACGCACAGCGCCGCTGCGTCGGCGAGGCGACGCAGTTCGAACCCATCAACATCGCCATGCGCGTACTTCCCCGTGTGCAGTTCGACCACCGGCGCGCGCAGGCGCAGCGCGGCGTCGATCTGGCGCGGGTCGGGTTCGATGAACAGGCTGACCCTAATCCCTGCATCGAGCAATTGCGCGACCAGCGGCGCGAGGTGATTGTGCTGCCCCGCCGCGTCCAATCCGCCCTCGGTCGTGCGCTCCTCGCGCCGTTCGGGGACGATGCACGCGGCATGGGGCCGGTGGCGCAGCGCGATCGCGACCATTTCTTCGGTCGCGGCCATTTCGAGGTTCACCGGCAGCGCGGTCTCCGCCATCAGCACGTCGAGATCGGCATCGCGGATGTGCCGCCGGTCCTCGCGCAAATGGACGGTAATCCCGTCGCCGCCCGCCGCCTCGATGATCCGCACCGCGCGCATTGGGTCGGGGTGCTCGCCGCCCCGCGCATTACGGATGGTCGCGACATGATCGATGTTGACGCCAAGGCGAAGGGGGATGGGGTGGGGGGGCATCATGCCGCCCGGCTCCCCGGCTTGATCGCGGGAATTGCGGCAAGCTCGGGCGGGAGCGCGTCCGCCGCATAGGTCGGCACCGACAGGCGGACCAGCGGATAGAAGGGGACGCCCAGTTCGGCGGTCCCGTCCGACCGGTCGACGAGTGCCGCCGCGGCAACCACCACACCGCCTGCGCGATGAATCGCGGCAATCGCTTCGCGTGAACTCAGGCCGGTAGTGACGACATCCTCCATCATCAGGACGCGCTGGCCGGGGATCAGTCGAAACCCGCGCCGCAGCTCGAACACGCCCTCGGGCCGTTCAAGGAACACGGCCTCGACGCCCAATGCCCGCCCCATTTCATGGCCCGCGATCACGCCGCCCATTGCCGGGGATACGACGATGTCGATGGCAAGATCAGCGGGAAGCCGGCCGACAAGCGCCGCTGCCAGCCGCGCGCCGCGTTTCGGGTCGGCGAGAACGCGCGCGCATTGTAAATAACGTGAGGATCGCAGCCCGGACGACAGGATAAAATGCCCCTCAAGCAGCGCATCGGCTGCCTTGAATTCCGCCAGCACCTCTTCGTCGGTCACGCGTCGGCTCCATCATGTTGGGTGTCGTCCCGTAAGGGGCGCGATGCGGTGTGACAACCAATCTGGACACGCCCTGTGCCGAAGCGGCTAAAAACAGCCGCCTAACCGCTTGAGACTGGCGAAACCCGCGCGTATAGGCCGCAGTTGTGACGGTCCTTTCGCGCGTATCCCCGCGCCGGACCACGCGCCTAGAGGGATTGATTTCGTGAGATTGCTGACACCTGTGCTGATCGCTCTCGGGCTGGCGTTTTCCGCCCCCGTGATTGCTCAAGAGGGTCCGGCTGCCGCTACGGCAACTGCGACCAATGCAACTGTGGCCCCGGCACCCGCTGCCCTGCCCGTCGTTGCCGCACCGGCGCAACTCAAACCGGTTGCCGGCATCGGTCAACCCATCCCGAACGGCTACGCACTCCAGCCACAGGTCACCAAGAACGGCCAGTTCGCGATGTGGATGCACGACTGGTTGTTGATGCCGATCATCACCGCGATTTCGGTTTTTGTGCTCGGTCTGCTGTTCTGGGTCGCCTTTCGCTATCGCAAGGCCGCCAATCCAGTGCCCTCGACGACGTCGCACAATACGTTGATCGAGGTGATCTGGACCTTGCTCCCGGTGCTCATCCTTGTCGGCATCTCGATCCCGTCAATCGGTCTGCTCGCCGCGCAATATAAGCCAGTTGGCAAGGACGCGGTGACGATCAAGGCAACCGGCAACCAGTGGTTCTGGTCGTACACCTACCCCGACCACGGCGACTTCGAGATCGTGTCGAATATGCTCACCGATGAGCAGGCGAAAGCAAAGGGTGAGCCCCGCATGCTCGCCGTCGATAACCGCATCGTTGTTCCGGTCGGTGTCCCGATTCGGGTGCTGACGACATCGAACGACGTCATCCATGCGTTCGCGGTGCCCGCGCTGTGGACCAAGATGGACGCGGTGCCGGGACGCCTCAACGAGACCAGCTTCACCATCGAAAAGGCCGGGGTTTATTACGGACAGTGCAGCGAACTTTGCGGCGCGCGCCACGGCTTCATGCCAATCGCGGTCGAGGCCGTCAGTCCAGCGGTCTTCGCGCAGTGGATCGCCTCAAAGGGCGGCAAGCTGCCCGGCAGCATACCCGCAGCAACCGAACCGGTTGGCTCGGCAACGCCGCAAGCACCCGCACCCGCCGCTCCCGTTACCCCGGCGCCTGTCGCCGCGACCAAGGGCTGATCCCGATGACTGCTGCTACCGCAAATGCCTTTCAGGCCCATGCTGACAACCACGCCCATGATGCGGACCACAAGCCTGCGTTTTTCGCGCGCTGGTTCATGTCGACCAATCACAAGGACATCGGGACACTCTACCTGATCTTCGCGATCACCGCCGGGATCATCGGCGGCGCGATTTCGGGCCTGATGCGGATGGAACTTGCCCAGCCCGGGATTCAGTATCTCGGCATGTGGACCTCGATGATGGGCGGCGACGGCTCAAACCTCAACGAGGCGCTCCACATGTGGAACGTGCTCATCACCGCGCACGGCCTCATCATGGTGTTCTTCATGGTCATGCCCGCGATGATCGGCGGCTTCGGCAACTGGTTCGTGCCAATCATGATCGGTGCGCCCGACATGGCGTTCCCGCGCATGAACAACATCTCGTTCTGGTTGCTGGTGCCCAGCTTCACGCTGTTGCTTGGTTCGTCGTTCTTTTCGGGCGGGACCGGCATGGGTGCGGGCACCGGCTGGACAGTCTATGCACCGCTGTCGACTAGCGGCTCGGTAGGGCCTGCCGTCGATATGGCGATCCTGTCGCTCCACCTTGCGGGCGCAAGCTCGATTCTGGGTGCGATCAACTTCATCACCACCATTTTCAACATGCGCGCGCCGGGGATGACCCTGCACAAAATGCCGCTGTTCGTGTGGTCGGTGCTGGTCACCGCTTTCCTGTTGCTGCTCGCGCTTCCCGTGCTGGCGGCGGCGATCACGATGCTGCTGACCGATCGTAATTTCGGCACCGCGTTCTTCGACGCGGCGGGTGGCGGCAATCCGGTGCTTTACCAGCATCTGTTCTGGTTCTTCGGCCATCCCGAAGTCTACATCATGATCTTGCCGGGCTTCGGCATCGTCAGCCAGGTGATCTCGACGTTCTCGAAAAAGCCGGTTTTTGGCTATCTCGGTATGGCCTATGCCATGGTCGCCATCGGCGTTGTCGGCTTCATCGTGTGGGCGCACCACATGTTCACAACGGGCCTCAGCGTGAATATGAAGATGTATTTCACGGCGGCGACAATGGTGATCGCGGTGCCGACTGGCATCAAGATTTTCAGCTGGATCGCGACGATGTGGGGCGGCTCGCTGTCGTTCAAGACGCCAATGCTGTGGTCGATCGGGTTCATTTTCATGTTCACCGTCGGCGGCGTGACCGGTGTCGTGCTCGCCAACGGCGGCATCGATACCTATATGCAGGACACTTATTACGTCGTCGCGCACTTCCATTATGTGCTGTCGCTGGGCGCGGTGTTCTCGCTGTTCGCAGGCTTTTACTACTGGTTCGCAAAAATGTCGGGCCGCCAGTATAACGAGTTTCTGGGACAGGTGCACTTTTGGATGTTCTTCCTCGGGGTGAACATCCTGTTCTTCCCGATGCACTTCCTCGGGCTCGACGGTATGCCGCGGCGTATCCCGGACTATCCGGATGCCTATGCCTACTGGAACCACATCGCGACGTCATATGGCTATACGATCATGGCGGTGTCGATGGGCGTGTTCTTTGTGAACCTGTTCTGGTCGCTGTTCGCGGGTAAAAAGGCTGAAGCCAACCCGTGGGGCGAAGGGGCGACGACGCTCGAATGGACGCTGTCCAGCCCGCCGCCGTACCACCAGTTTGAGACGCTGCCGGTGGTGGACTGACGGTTTCCTAAAGGAAACCGTCACCCTGAACTTGTTTCAGGGTCCACCCCTCGGTCGTAACCGCCGCTCTCGTCGAGGGGTGGATGCTGAAACAAGTTCAGCATGACGAGTAGATGAAATGACCACGACGATCCTCACGACCCCGCTTCCCGCCGACTGGCGCGACTTCTTCGCGCTGACCAAGCCGCGCGTCATGCGTTCGGTGGTGTTTACGGGGCTGTGCGGCATGATCGCCGCGCCGGTGTCGCTGCCACCCGCACTCGCGTTTACCGCGGTGCTCTGCATCGCGATGGCAGCCGGCGCGGCAGGTGCGCTCAATCAATGGTATGAAGCCGACATTGACGCGCTGATGCGGCGCACGGCGAACCGACCGCTCGCTGCCGGCCGCATGGACCCGCAGGCCGCGCTCCACTTCGGGGTGGGTCTCGGGGTTGCGTCGGTACTCATCATGGGATTGGCGACCAATTTGCTTGCGGCGGCCCTGCTGGCAGGATCGATCCTGTTCTACGTCCTGATCTACACGGTGTGGCTAAAGCGAATCACGCCGCAGAACATTGTCATCGGCGGTGCTGCCGGGGCCTTTCCGCCGCTGATCGGCTGGGTTGCCGCAACCGGCCATATCGCGCCGCTCCCCATCCTGATGTTCGCCTTTATCTTCCTGTGGACCCCGCCGCACAGCTGGGCTTTGGCGCTCCGCATCCGTGACGATTACGCGGCAGGGACAGTGCCGATGATGCCGGTCGTCGCCAGTGCGCGCAGCACCCGGCTCCAGATGCTCGGCTATGCCGTGCTGATGGCGGTTGTCGCCGTCGCGCCATGGCCGCTCGGCATGACCGGCGCTTTCTATGGCATCACCGCATTGGCCGGTTCGGCGATCTTCCTCGCGATCAACATCTGGGTCGTCCTTGATGCCGCCCCCACACCCAAAGAGATGCGCGCGGAAAAGGCGCTGTTCCTCTATTCGATTGGATATATGCTGGTGACCTTCGCCGCGCTCGCCCTTGATCGGACCGTGTTCGCATGACCCCCGACGATCCCACCAAAGATCCTTGGCGCGTCGAGTTCGACCGCCGCCGCAAAAGCCGCGCTATCGTCACGGCGCTGATTCTGGGCGGCCTCGTTGCGCTATTCTACTTCATCACCCTCGCGCGCATCGGGTCGACGGTCTCGTGACGGCACTCGTCGCCGATCCGAAACGGCGCACGGCCGCGCTTGCCGTACTCGGCGTCGTGGCGATGGGCGGCCTCGGCTTTGCCAGTGTCCCGCTCTACCGGCTGTTCTGTGAAGTCACCGGTTTTGGTGGCACGACGATGCGCGCCGACGGCACCGGCGTCCGCGCGGTTGCGGGCAAGACGATCGAGGTGCGCTTCGACGCGAACCATGTCCCCACGCTCCCCTGGTCATTCGCGCCTGAAAAGCCCGACCAGATCGTCACCATCGGCGAAAAGAACATGGCGTTCTTTACCGCGACCAACCACGCCCGCTATCCGGTGACGGGCCGCGCAACTTATAATGTCACGCCGACCCAAGCGGGGGGTTATTTCGCCAAGGTCCAGTGTTTCTGTTTCACCGAACAGACGCTGCAGCCGGGGCAATCCGTTCGGATGCCGGTGATCTTCTACGTCGATCCCGGCATTGCCAAGGATGCCGACACCCGTAATATTCAGGCGATCACGCTCAGCTATACCTTCTACCCGATAGACGCGCCCCAAGTGCGCGGCTAAAAACCTCAAAACGACCAAACGCTCGACAAAATTAGGGACGAACCATGGCCGGTGCCAAGAACCACGACTATCACATCCTTCCGCCCAGTTTGTGGCCGCTCATCGGCGCATTTTCGGCGCTGATTATGGCGGCGGGCGGCATCATGTGGTTGCACAAGGCCGACCCGATGGGGATCGTGTTCTTCGCCGGTTTTGCGGCGGTGTTGTTCACCTTCTACGGCTGGTGGCGGCAAGTTATCCGCGAGGCACATGCGGGCGACCATACGCCGGTGGTGGCACTGCACCTGCGTTACGGGATGATTTTGTTCATCGCCTCGGAGGTCATGTTCTTTGTCGGCTGGTTCTGGGCGTGGTTTGACTATTCCCTGTTCCCCGCCGCACTCGAAGTGGTGAAAGACCACACGACCGGCGTGATGACAGTCACCAATTTGCTGGGCCAAGAGGGCGCTGCGGCCATCGAGCAATGGCCGCCGAAGGGGGTTGAGGTCATCGATCCGTTCGGCTTTCCACTGCTCAACACGCTGATCCTGCTGTGCTCGGGCACGACGGTTACCTACGCCCACCACGCGCTGATTCACGGCGACCGTCAGGGACTGAAGACGGGCCTCTGGGCGACGATTCTGCTCGGCATCCTGTTCTCGTCGATTCAGGCCTATGAATATGCCCACGCGCCATTCGGCTTCAAAGGGCTGAACTACAGCGCGGCCTTCTACATGGCGACCGGCTTCCACGGCTTCCATGTACTCGTCGGCACGATTTTCCTGATCGTCTGCCTCGCGCGGACGTACAAGGGCCACTTCACCCCGCGCCAGCATTTCGGCTTTGAGGCGGCGGCTTGGTATTGGCATTTCGTCGACGTCGTGTGGCTGTTC
>JANNCK010000015.1:0-1891 GCA_031386545.1 Sphingomonadales bacterium | reverse complement strand
CGACCGCCCATTTCAGCGCGCGGATCGCCTTGGCCGGCTCGGTGACGACAGGTGCCAGCAGATGCGGAATATCCTCATAGGGCCGCAGTTCGAGCAATTTCGGATCGATCATGATCATCCGGCACTGGTCGGGAGTCAGCCGGTAGAGCAGCGAACAGATCATCGAGTTGAGCCCGACCGACTTGCCCGACCCGGTCGTGCCCGCGATCAGCAGATGCGGCATCGGGGCCAAGTCGGCGATGACGGGATCGCCCGCGATATTCTTGCCAAGCACGATGGGCAGCGCGCCCGCGCCATCCTCGAACGCCTGGCTGCCGATCATTTCGTGCAGGAAAACCGATTCGCGGTGGGCGTTGGGCAGTTCGATACCGATGACGCTGCGCCCCGGGATGGTGGCGACACGCGCCGACAGCGCCGACATGTTGCGGGCAATATCCTCGGCCAGCTGGATCACGCGGCTCGCCTTGATCCCCGCCGCCGGTTGCAGTTCGTACATCGTCACGACGGGACCGGGGCGTACCTCGGTAATCGTGCCCTTTACATGGAAGTCGTCGAGCACGGTTTCGAGCAGCCGCGCGTTGCGTTCGAGCGCCGCCTTGTCGAGCTGTGCACCGGTCGATGGCGGTGCCGGGGTCAGCAGCTTCAGATCGGGCAGGACATATTTATCGCGCAGCGCCAGCGATTCCTGCCGCGCCTTTTTCGGCAAGGCGGGCGCGGCGGCGCGGTCGGCAATCACCGGGCGGCTGCGATTTTCGGACTGGGGCGCGATTTCGGCGCGGGGGGCCGTCGCTTCGCGGCGGCCCTCGGTAGCGGTGAGCTTGGGCAGCGCCGGTGCCTCGAACTGCGGCATCCGCAGGGTCAGCCCCAATGTCCGCGCCCACAGCACGAACCCGCCAAGGCCGAGCAGCGCCGCCGCGACGTAGCGCGCAATCATCGGGCCGGTGGCACCGGGAATGAACGAAAACAGCCAGCTCAAAATCGATTCACCGCCAAGGCCGACAATCCCGCCCAGTCCCGCCGGCAGCCCCGCCACAGCAGTCGGGCGCAGCAACGCCAGCGCGACCCCCATCAGGGCCACCGCGACCAGCGCCACGACACTGCGCCGCTGCCATCCGGCAATGCTCGTGCCGCGCCACAACAGACCGGCCAGCGCAAGCGGGAGCGCGAGCATCAGCGCCACCGCCGGCCCCATCGCACTGAGCAGCAAGTCCGACGACCACGCCCCGACCAGCCCCAGCCAATTGCCGATATTTTCATGGCTCGCGGCAGTGCTCAGCGACGGATCGCCGCCCTTGTGCGTGGCAAGTGCGACAACCAGCAGCACCGCAACACTGGCGAGTACGGCAGCGGTCAACATCGCACCGCTGCGCACGACGCCTGCCTTCACAGTGGCGCGCCACGCGGGCGGACGGTTGGGTGTGACGCGGCTGGCCATAATGTGCGTGTCCCGGGGGCAGCGCGTCGGTGGGCGCGCTTCGTTCCTGTGGATAAGAATCACCTACAGGGGACTCGCCGTCAAGAGTCCCGATGATTACATGCGGAACTATGGAACGGACAGACACGCTCATCCTCGGGGGCGGCCTTGTTGGCCTCACCACCGCGCTCGCGCTCGACGCGCATGGAATTTCGTCGGTGGTGATCGATCCCGCCCCCCCCGCGACAACGCTCGCGCCAACGTTTGACGGGCGCGCGTCGGCGATTGCGAGCGCGAGCTGGAACATGCTGGAGGCGATCGGGATTGCGGACGACCTGCGCCCGCACGGCTGCCCGATCCGCCGCATCGAGGTCCGCGACGGGTTGCAAAAGGGCGCTCTCGATTTCACGCCCGAAGAAGGCGCGCTGGGGACGATGGTCGAGAACCGGGTATTGCGTAGGACATTGTACGCGGCGG
>JANNCK010000420.1:0-8421 GCA_031386545.1 Sphingomonadales bacterium | reverse complement strand
GCGGGCGAGCGCACGGCATCGCGCCCTATGGCACCGAAGCGATGCATGTGCTGCGTGCGGAAAAAGGCTTCATCATCGTCGGAAAGGACACCGATGGTACAGTGACGCCGATGGATGCAGGACTCGACTGGGCGATCGGGACGAAGAAGGCTGATTTCGTCGGCAAACGCTCGCTCGCACGCCCAGACATTGTGGCGGGGGGGCGCAAGCAATTGGTTGGCCTGCTAACCGAAGACCCAAACGACGTGCTGGAGGAAGGCGCGCAGATCGTCGCCGATCCAGACCAGCCCGTCCCGATGACGATGATCGGCCATGTCACCTCCGCCTATTGGAGCGCGGCGCTTGGCCGCTCGATCACGCTCGCACTGGTAGCGGGTGGGCACGGGCGAATGGGTGAGACGCTCCACGTTCCGATGCCCGGTCGCACGCACCGCGCGGTGGTTTGCGGCACGGTCTTCCTCGATCCCGAAGGGGCGCGGCTCAATGTTTGATGGTTTCGCGCTTGGGGACATTGTCGCTCTGCCGGGCGTTTCGATTTCGGCGGCGGAGCCGATGCGGCGCTATTCGTTGCGTGCGCGCGACCCGGCGATGCTGGCGGCGGTCATCGGCCATGCGCTTCCGCCCCGGATTGGCCAGACAAAAGGGGGGATCGCCTGCCTCGGCCCCGATGAATTCTATGCGCGGCTGCCAATCGATGCGTGTCTTCCAGACGGTGCGGGCCAGCCGGTCAGCATCGTCGATATCAGTGCGCGCGCGCTGGGCATCACGCTAGAGGGCGAGCGTGCCATCGACGTGCTCGCCGCCGGCTGCCCGCTCGATCTGGCGCGCTTCGCTATCGGGCGCACGACGCGGACGATCTTCGAGACGGTGGAGATTGTTGTCACCCGCGAAGCCGAGGTGCGGTGGCACGTCGAAGTCTGGCGCAGCTTTGCGCCGTGGCTGTGGCAGGCGCTTTTCGCCGCAGCAGTAGACTAGTTATCCGCGAGGTTGCCCGCCACGAGCAAGATGGCATCGGCGCGGGCAAGGCTGACGAGCGTCAGTCCGTGCGCCTCGGCCCGCTCGACGGCGAGCGTCGTCGGCGCCGAAATCGTGACGAGTAACGGACAACGCGAAATGATCGTCTTCTCGACGAGCTCGTAGCTGCAGCGCGCAGTCAGCAGGAAGAATCCAGACGCCGGATCGATAGCTTGTCGCGCCAGCGCGCCGATCAGCTTGTCGAGCGCATTGTGTCGCCCCACGTCCTCGCGCACCAGTGTGACCGCACCGCTGTTCGCACAAAAAGCGGCACCATGCGCCGCGCCCGTCGCGCGGTTGAGCGGTTGTAGCCCGTCGAGATTGGCGAGCGCGGCAAAGATCGCGGTGCCGTTCGCCCGGACAGGTGCGACGATCGGAGGAAGTGGGCGCATCACCTGCTCAAGGTTCTCAAGACCGCACAGCCCGCAACTGCCCTCGCTTATCCGCTGTCGCGCCCGCTCAAAGATGGGGTCCATCCGCCCTGCATCGACCTGCACGCGCAGGAACCATCCGTTCGCCGATTCGAAAACGTCGATATCGACGATCTCGTCGGGCGAGGCGATCAGCTTCTCGGACAGGCTGAACCCGATGGCAAAGTCGTGCAGATCGACCGGCGTCGCCATCATCACGGCATAGCCCAGCCCATTATATTCGATTGCGATGGGTGCCTCTATCGCCACTGGTCGGGCTTTGTCAGTCGCGTGCCCGTCCGGTCGCACCGCTCTCAGGTCGATGGCCCGATAGCCGCCGTCAGCCATCCGCACGCGCCAACCGCGCCAGCGCGTCAGATGCCGTTTCCGAAAGGCCGCCATCACCGTGCGCGCGTATCAACCGCTTCATCCGCGGATCCCAGAACAGCTCGACATGGTTCGCCACCGCCCACGCCGGATCGGGCTCGTGCGCCAGATTTACTGCAATCTGGTTGAGCATGCGGACGAGAGTGTCTGTGGTGCTCATTCCGCGGCAACCGCCTCGATCCGGCGCGACCGTGCGGAGAGCGTTTCATAGCCGGTCTGCCAGTCGGTCGGCCCGTTCGAAGCGCTGATCTGGACGGCGGTGACCTTATACTCCGGACAATTGGTCGCCCAGTCGGAAAACTCGGTCGTCACCACATTCGCCTGCGTCGCGGGATGGTGGAAGGTCGTGTACACGACACCTGGCGCGACCCGGTCACTGGCGGTGACGCGCAGCGTCGTTTCGCCCGAACGGCTGGAAAGCTTGACCCAGTCGCCCGATTTCAGGCCGCGATCCTCGGCATCGACGGGATGGATTTCGAGGAGATCCTCGGGGTGCCACGCGACATTCTCGGTCCGTCGCGTCTGCGCGCCGACGTTGTAATGGCTCAGAATGCGCCCCGTCGTCAGGAGCAGCGGAAAGCGTGGCCCCGTCTTCTCGTCGGTCGGGACGTAATCCGTCACCACGAACTTGCCCTTGCCGCGCACGAAGCCGTCGACGTGCATGATCGGCGAGCCGTCGGGCGCAGCATCGTTCACCGGCCATTGCAGCGATCCGGCCTCGTCAAGGCGGGCGAACGAGACACCCGCAAAGCTTGGCGTCAGTCGTGCGATTTCGTCCATGATCTCGGACGGATGGGAATAATGCCAGTCCAGGCCCATGGCCTGCGCCAGCTGCTGTGTGACCTCCCAATCTTCGAGCCCGTTGAGCGGCGACATCACCTTGCGGACTGGTTGGATGCGGCGTTCGGCGTTGGTGAAGGTGCCGTTTTTTTCGAGAAACGTCGATCCCGGAAGGAAAATGTGGGCGTAATTGGCGGTCTCGTTGAGGAACAGGTCGTGGACGATGACGCATTCCATCGCTGCCAGTCCGGCGGAGACGTGCGCCGTGTTCGGGTCCGATTGCAGTATGTCCTCGCCCTGGCAATAGAGCGCCTTGAACTCGCCATCGACGGCGGCATCGAGCATGTTGGGGATGCGCAGTCCGGGCTCCGGATCAAGTCGGACGCCCCAATCGGCTTCGAACAGGCGACGCGTCTCGGCGTCGCTGATGTGCCGGTATCCAGGAAGCTCGTGGGGAAAGCTGCCCATGTCGCAGGCACCCTGCACATTATTCTGCCCGCGCAAGGGGTTTACGCCCACGCCGCGTCGACCGATATTGCCGGTGACCATCGCCAGATTGGCGATCGCCATTACGGTCGAGCTGCCCTGGCTGTGCTCGGTCACGCCCAGCCCATAGTAGATCGCGCCGTTTCCACCGCAAGCAAACAGCCGCGCCGCGGCGCGCAGGTCGGTTGCTGGAACCATGGTCACCGGCTCGAGCGTTTCCGGCGCATTGCGCTTGTCCGAAACAAACTCCGCCCATAGCGCATATTCATCCCAGTCGCAGCGTTCGCGGATGAAGCGTTCGTCGGCAAGGCCTTCGGTCACGATGACATGCGCGAGCGCGGTCAGCACCGCGACATTGGTCCCGGGCCTGAGCGGAAGGTGGAAATCGGCCTCGATATGCGGAGTGCGGACCATGTCGATGCGCCGCGGATCGACGACGATCAGCTTCGCCCCCGCGCGCAAACGACGCTTCATCCGGCTCGCAAAGACCGGATGGCCGTCTGTCGGGTTCGCGCCGATGATCAGGATGACGTCGCTGTCCTCGACCGAATCGAAATCCTGCGTACCTGCACTCGTACCGAATGTGGTCTTCAGGCCGTAGCCGGTGGGCGAGTGACAGACGCGCGCGCAAGTGTCGACATTGTTGTTGCCGAAACCGGCGCGCACCAGTTTCTGAACGAGGAACGTTTCTTCGTTGGTGCAGCGGCTCGATGTGATTCCGCCCAGCGCATTGCGGCCATAGGTCGCGGCGATGCGCTTCAGTTCGGACGCGGTATGGGCAAAGGCCTCGTTCCATTCGACCTCGCGCCACGGGTCGGTAATCTTAGCCCGGATCATCGGCTTCAGAATGCGTTCCTGATGCTGGGCATACCCCCAGGCAAAGCGTCCCTTGACGCAACTATGGCCCCGATTGGCCTTGCCCTCCTTGTTGGGTACCATCCGCACGACCTGCTCACCGCGCATTTCGGCGCGGAACGTGCAGCCGACCCCGCAATAGGCACAGGTGGTGATGACGGCGCGTTCGGGCGTGCCGATCTCGACGACCTTTTTTTCGATGAGCGTCGCGGTCGGGCACGCCTCACCGCACGCCCCGCACGATACGCATTCCGAGCCGAGGAAATCGTCGGAGCGAAGGCCCGCAGAGATCTTCGAGGCAAAGCCGCGCCCGTCCATCGTCAGCGCCAGCGTGCCCTGAACCTCGTCGCACGCGCGGATGCAGCGCGAGCAGGCAATGCATTTGGAAGGATCGAAATCAAAATAGGGGTTCGACTGGTCTTTATCCTGACCCAGATGCGTCGCCTTCACATCGTAGCGCACGTCGCGAAGGCCAACGGCCCCTGCCTGGTCCTGCAGCTCGCAGTCGCCGTTCGCACCGCACGTCAGACAATCGAGCGGGTGATCGGAGATATAGAGCTCCATCACGCCCTTGCGAAGCTTTGCGAGGTGCGGCGTCTGCGTGCGGACGATCATGCCGGCCTCGACCGGTGTCGTGCAGCTTGCTGGCGTCCCGCGCCGCCCCTCGATTTCGACAAGGCACAAGCGGCACGACCCGAAGCTCTTCAGGCTGTCGGTCGCACACAGCTTTGGGATCGATGTGCCTTGCTCGGCCGCCGCGCGCATAACGCTGGTGCCTACTGCCACGGTCACGTCGCGCCCGTCGATTGTGCAGGTCACCGTATCGGTCGATCGGCTTGCGGGCGTCCCAAAATCGGCCTGTGGTAGATAGGTCATGCCGCCAGTCCTTGCGTCTGTGCATAATGCCGGAAATCGGCTTGAGTATTGAGGTTGTGCAGTGCCGAGGAAACCCCGATCTGGCGTGCGCCCGATACCGCGATCCAGTGGCGCATCGACCGGTCTTGCGTTGTCGCAAGATGCGCGTCGAGCTGGCGCGTAAGCGCCACTGGCCACACCCCGAACAAATAATGTCCGGCGACCACAGCCGCCTCTAGTCCCTCGAAGGGTAACATCGGCACCGGCAGCGTGTCGCACCCGGCGGTGAGGACCATGTCGAACCCATTCGCTGCGCCATAATGGAGCGCCGCGCACAATCCACCGAGCGGCCCGAGGCCGGGGGCGGGGCGGTCGACGACCGAAGCCCGGTCGCCCCATGTGCGACCGCAGATGATGACGGTGTCACACTGGGCGTCTAGGCGGTCCGCGACATGGTCGATTAACGCACGCCCGCCGAGTATCGCCTGTGCCTTGTCTGCGCCGAAGCGCGACGATTGCCCCCCGGCGATGATGGCCCCTAGCCGCCTCACCGAAAATCCTCGGGGAAATGCCGGATTGCGGACATGACCGGATAGGGGGTGAAACCGCCGAGCGCACAAAGCGAGCCAAACTTCATCGTCTCGGCAAGGTCGGCGATCAGCGCGAGGTTGGCGCCGACATTCTTGCCCGCAATGATCTGGTCGATCGTCTCCACGCCGCGCGTGCTGCCGAGGCGGCACGGCGTGCACTTGCCGCAGCTTTCGATCGCGCAGAATTCCATTGCGAAGCGCGCCTGCCGCGCCATGTCGACACTGTCGTCGAAGACGACGATGCCGCCGTGGCCGATCAACCCGTCGTTGTCGGCGAACGTCTCGTAATCGAACGCTAGGTCGAACTGCGACTGCGGGTGATAGGCACCGAGTGGCCCGCCGACCTGCACCGCGCGCACCGGTCGCCCGGTTGCCGTGCCGCCGCCGATGTCGTTGACCAACTCGCCCAGCGAAACGCCAAACGCGGTTTCGAACAGGCCACCGTGCCGGATGTTGCCGGCGAGTTGAATCGGGATCGTTCCCCGCGAACGGCCCATTCCATAGTCCGCATAGGCCTTCCCGCCATGCGCCATGATCCACGGCACCGCCGCGAGGGTCAGCACATTGTTGATCACGGTGGGCTTGCCGAACAGTCCTTCGTGTGCAGGCAGCGGTGGCTTCGCACGCACCTCGCCGCGTTTGCCCTCAAGGCTGTTGAGCAGCGACGTCTCCTCACCACAGACATAGGCACCCGCGCCGACGCGCACTTCGATCTCGAATGGTGCAATCAGTTCGGCGCAAAGCTGCACGGCGGCTTCCATCTTGGCGATGGCGTGCGGATATTCCGAGCGGACATAGATGAAGCCTTTGCCGGCGCCGACGGCCAAGCCTGCGATTGCCATGCCCTCGATCAGCTGGAACGGGTCGCCCTCCATGACCATCCGGTCGGCGAAGGTGCCGCTGTCGCCCTCGTCGGCGTTGCAGACGATGTACTTGCGGTCCGCACTGGCGGCAGCCACCGTCTTCCATTTGATGCCAGCGGGGAAACCTGCGCCGCCGCGTCCGCGCAGCCCCGACTGAAGCACCGTTTCGAGCGTTTCGACCGGGCCGACTGCACGCGCCACTGCCAGCCCAGCCCAGCCGCCCGTGGCAGCATAATCCTCGAGCGAAAGCGGGCGCGTTTTGCCCGCCCGCGCGAAGGTCAGCCGCGTTTGCGCCGCGATGAAGTGATGGTCGGCGATCTCGCCGATGCTTTCGGCGCGGCCGTCGAGGATCGGTGCAACGTCTGCTGCGGTCGCATTGGGATAGCCCACCCCATCGATATCGACCAAGGGTTCGAGCCAATGCATCCCCCAGCTCGACACGCGCTCGACGATGCATCCTGCGGCGAGAAAAGCCTCGGCGACCCGGTCTGCGCCACAAGCGATCGCTACTGCGTCATCGGGGATACGAACCGCCGTCATTGGGCGTCGATCAACGCTGAAAACGAGACGGGGTCGAGCCGGGCATGGACGTCCTCGCCGATCAGCGCCGCCGGGCCGACCGAGCACAAGCCCAGGCAGTAGATCGCCTCGACAGTGACCCGCGATTGCAGATCGGCGATCGTGCGCAGCTGGCCGACGCCGCGCGCCTGGCAAGCCTCGGCTTCGCACAGCTTCACAAGGGGCCGATCTCGCTTTTCGGGGCGAAAGTCGTGATAGAAACTCACGACACCGTGAACCTCGGCACGCGTGAGGTTCAGTTCGGCGGCGATCGCGCGCACCGCGCCCTCGTCGATGCATCCAAATGCGGCCTGGACGTCATGCAGGACGGGCAGCAGCGGCCCTTCGCGCGCGCGGTGGCGATCGAGGATCATGGCCAATGTGTCGCACGTTTCCACGATCAGAATGTTCGACGAATGATTGGAATTGTCAAATAGACTGCTCGAATTTATGATAGGTAATGCCTATTAATAAGTCGAGAGGTCCAGTGTCGTGGCGACGGCATGTAGCCCTGCGGCAAGTGGAGGCAGCGGCGTCCTGTCACTGATGACAAGGCCGACTTCGTTCGCCGCGATCGTATCGGTGATCGACACGATCACCAGATCGGGATGCGCTGCGACCAGCGCGGCGTGGCTGTCGGTTATGATGGCTTCCAGCCCGCCGACCGAAACCATCGATAACAAGGCGACATAACTGTCCGCCGTCGCGACCGGAGCTGCTGAAAGCCCGCGCGCCTGCAAATGTCCGTCGAGAATCCTGCGGTTCTGCATCCCCTGATGCAGCAGGCAAAGGCGGTGCGCCACGATGTCGGCAAGGGACGCTTCGCCGCGTTGTGCCAGCGCAGAGCGCCGCGCGGTCACGGCCACGAAATGCTCGACATAGAGCGGTACCGAAAGCACCTGCGCCAGAGGTTCGCTGTTCAGATAGGTCAATCCCGCGTCGATGTCGCGTGCCAGCAACGCCCGCTCGATCTCGCGTGAGGTCATCGAGGAAACATTCATCCGCACGTCGGGATGGACAGCCGTCATCGCGGCCACCAGATGGCCGACCGCAGGCATTGCGGCCGGAATGACCCCGAGTCGTGCCAAGCCCCGAAGCCCGCTGGTTTCGACATTCAGCGCCGCGCGAATGGCTGCCTGATCGGCGACCATTTGCTGGGCATAGCGCAGGATCGCATGGCCCTGGCCGGTGAGGTCGACAAAGCGCCGGTCGCGGACGACGAGGCGTTCGCCAAGCATCTCCTCGAGCGCGGCAAGGCCTGCGGACAGGGTAGGCTGCGTGACCTGGCATGCCTCCGCAGCGCGCCCGAAATGCCGTTCGCGGGCGATCGCGACGAAATATTCGAGGAAGCGCAATTGCATGTCGCCTGAGGGCTAACCGGTCGTCGGGATGATTGGCAAGTGCGCATCATGTCGGTTGTGCATCGACTTGCACGGCGGGCCATTTCCATTAACGAAGCGCGGCCATTGTTGAGGATCGCCATTGATGAAGACCCGTGCCGCCGTCGCGTTTGAAGCGAAACAGCCACTTGAGATCGTCGAAGTCGATCTCGACGGGCCGCGCGCGGGCGAAGTGCTGGTCGAAATCATGGCCACGGGCATTTGCCACACCGATGCCTATACG
>JANNCK010000418.1:0-4086 GCA_031386545.1 Sphingomonadales bacterium | reverse complement strand
GTTACGATAGCTACTCTCGCCATGGTCATCCTCCTGTTATTTTCAGGAAGCCTAACTGCGGGGGAGCCAGCCTTCAAGTTCACGGCGAACGATTATCTGAAGCAATGTCATGCTTTCCGTGGAGGCATTGAGACATTCGAGCGCCGCAAAGTCACCGCCGCCCGCCTCGACAAAAGTTTCGCGCCCGCGGATCGCTATTTCCTCAAGCGTTTCGAGATTATCGGCGCTGAAACCCGGCGTTACTACCGCGACAGATTTGACGCCTTCGTGGCCCAACCGTGCGAGGATTTCCTCGGTTGAGGGTTCGAGCCATTTGGCGCGGCCGAGCTTTGACTGGAAGCTGACGACGAGGTCGCGGCCCAGCGCATTCGACAACAGGCGCGCTGTCTTTTGGCACTGGCAATGATAGGGGTCACCGTGTTCGAGCGTCGACAGCGGCATCGAATGAAAGCTGGCGACGATAGCTTGGGGTACAAACGAAAGTGCCGCAACCTGCCGCTCAACGGATAGCTTGAGCGCCTCGATATAGGCGGGGTCGTCATGCCACGGCGGCAACGTCCGGAGTGCCGGTTGCCAGCGCATTTTCTTGAGCACGTCGAATACGCGGTCGTTGACCGTTGCGGTCGTTGCACCCGAATATTGCGGGTAGAGCGGCGCGATCAGGATGCGCTGGCACCCCGCGTCCTTCAACGCAGCGACCCGGTCTGCAATGGCGGGCTTCCCGTACCGCATTGCCCAATCGACGATCACCGTGTCACCGAACGACAGCCCGCGCGCCTGTTCGGCGGTAATCGCGGCAAGCGGCGCGCCCTCCTTGGTCCAGACTTGGGCATAGGCATGTGCTGTCGTCCGGGGCCGTGTATTGAGGACGAAACCGCGCAGGATAATCTGCCACAGGATCGGCGGCAGTTCGACGACGCGGCGGTCGGACAGGAATTCCTTCAGATACGCCTTTACCGCCACCCGCGTCGGGGCCTCGGGCGACCCGAGGTTGACGAGAAGAACGCCGATTTTTGGCGGCGGGATAATCGGGTGATCCCCGGGAAGTTGGGCAGCGCGCATCAGGCGTCCTGAATGAGGGGAAGCTGCCGGTAGCGCACACCGGTTGCCGCGAACAGGGCATTTGCTAGGGCAGGTGCGACCGGCGGAACAGCGAGTTCACCCGCGCCGCCGGGGGGGGCGCTACTGACGATCAATTCGATCTCGATCTTGGGGCAGTCGGCCATGCGCGGCAGACGAAGGTCGCCGTAGCGTTCGGGCCCGGCAAGGCCGTGGTGGACCGAGACTTGAGCACCGGTCGCAGCCGACATGCCGAACACCAGCCCGCCGATGATCTGGGCACGGACGATGCCGGGATTGATAATCCGCCCGACGTCGGCAACCGCGAACAACCGGTCAACCTGCACCCGCCCGCCGTCGCCGATATGCGCCTCGGCCAGTACCGCGATATGGCTGCCCGCCATTGAGGCGACAGCAAGGCCCTGATTCGACCCCTGCATCCCGCCCTGCCAGCCACCAGCCTCGGCGACTTTGGTCAGGCATTGGGCGAGGCGGGGGTTTTGCCCCAGCATCGCCATCCGCACCGAAAACGGATCGTTGCCGGTCATATGGGCGACCTCGTCAACGAAGCATTCGGTGAAGAACGCATTCGCCCCGTAAGCCCTCCCGCGCCAGTCGCCGGTCGGCATCCCGAGCGCGGCGGGATGATGGTCGATGGCATAGGCGGGGATGTCGTAGGGGGTGGCGGCTCCTGCAATCGCGGCAGGCTCGGCCACGCCCTTCGCCGATGCCATGGCAGCGGCTGCCGTCGCGCCGCCGACAATCCGCGCGTCGAGTTCGTGAAGAGTGGCGGGGGTCGCAATTTGCGCGAACAGCGCCGCAATCCGCCCCTCGGCTGTGGCGCGTGCCGCCAGCCGCGCAACGGCGGCGGGGCGGAATGTGTCGCGGCGCATCTCTTCGCTGCGCGACCGCACCACTTGTACGGGACGCTTGAGCTGGTCGGCGAGCAGAGCGGCAGGGCCGACAAGATCGGTCTCATACCGCGCGCCGAATGACCCGCCGACCATCATCGGGTGGACGACGACCCTGGCGACATCAACGCCCAGCGCCCGCGCCGCTGCCTGTGCGGCAAGGCCGGGCACTTGCGTCGCGGTCCAGACCTGCACGCCATTGCTGTCGATCTGGACAGTGGCGGTGGCGGTCTCCACAGGCGCATGGGGGGCAAGACCGACGCGGTAGGTCTGGGTCAGCACATCCGCACCTGCAAACACCGCACCAATATCGCCAAGCGCAGCCAGCCGCTTGCCCTCGTCAAACGCTGCATCGAGCGCGCGGGCAATGCTGCGGTCATCGGGCGGGGTGCCGGTCACGCTGAACTTGGGCTTGGCGGCGCGTAGCCCTTGCTCGGCGGCCCACCAATTGGTGGCGGCGACCGCGACCCAGCGTTCGGTTTCGACCACTTCGATCACACCCGTGACGCGCTGCGCCGCCGCCTTGTCGATGGATTTCAGCCGCGCGTCGCCCGCTGGTCCTTCCGAAATCGCGGCATAGACCATATCGGGCAGGCGGATGTCGGCGGCGTAATTCACGCTGCCATCGACTTTCGACGGTAGGTCAAGGCGGGGGAGCTCCTGTCCGGTCAGCCGGTTCGCAGTGCCGCTGCGCCACGCAATATCGGCGGGGACCGACAGTCTGGCCGCCTCTGCCGCGACTTCGCCAAAGCGCATCTTGTCATCGCCGCGCCAGACAAAGCCGTCGTGGGTTTCGCACGCGCGCCAATCGGCGTCCCAGCGTTCCGCCGCCGCCGAACACAGCAAGGCCCGCGCTGCTGCACCGGCGTCGCGTAACAGCCCCTCGAACCCGCGTGCCGAGGTCGATCCACCCGTCGCCAAGATCGCGTCGCGCCCGCGCATCCCGTCGAGCATCCGCGCCGGGGCCGACCGCCCCAGCCCCTCGGCCCATTCGCGCATCAGCAAGCCATTGGCATAAAGCGGCCCCGCCGATGCCGCTTCGACTGCCACAGTGCGCCAGTCCGCGCCCAGTTCATCGGCGACAATCTGGGCGTGGGTGGTAAACACGCCATGGCCCAATTCGACCTGCGGCACGACGACAGTGACATGCCCGTCCTCGCCGATCTTTACAAAGCCATTGATGACATGTTCACCGGGCGCGGTGTTCAGCCCCGGCGCATAAGTGCGTGGCCACAGCTTGAAACCGACAACCAGCCCCGCGCCTACGCCGCCACCGATCAGGAGATTGCGACGAGAGAAGTTGCGAAGCGCCATATCGTGGCTCTAGGCAGGCTCTCGACCGCTGAAAAGCCCTGCTGCTGTGCACCGGGCTTCAGATGCGTGCCGGGTCGGTAACCACTTGCCCGATTGTCGCGGCCAGATCATCGACACCAATGCCTTCGAGCGATGCATATACCGCTGACGCCCCGTCGAATTCAGCACCGCGCCAGAGTGCGCCGGGTACGGCGAACGTCACAATCCCAGCGGCCAGCGGTGCGCGCAGACTGGGCTGGCTGTCCTCGATCGCGATAACCTCGCTGGCATCAAGGCCAAGGCGTTCGAGCGCGACGAAATATATATCGGGTGCAGGCTTGGGTGCGGCAACGTCATCACCCGAGAGGATCAGATCAAAGCGACCGGCCAACGACGGTCGTGCCGCCAACAACATCGTATCGATGTTCGATTGCGATGTTGTCGAGGCAAATACAGTCTTCAGCCCGCGCTGCTGCGCTTCGTCTAGCAGCGCATCGACGCCATCGTTGAGGGGGACACCGTCGCGATCCATCGCTTCCTGAAACAGGCGGCTTTTGGTCTCGTGGATTGCAGCGACCTGTGCCGCCGAAAGCACGACATCATGATCGGCAGCATAGCGGGCAAGCCGCGTTGCGCCGCCAACGCTTGCCGCTTCGCCCGCAACCATTGCCTTATAGCTATCGTCACTCCAGCTCCAATCGAGATCGTGCAGGGCGAATGCAGCGTTAAACGCCTGTCGCTGCATTTCGGACGTCTCGGTAAGCGTACCGATGGCACCGAAAATAACTGCCTTGATTGCCACGCGAACTTCCCTTTTCAGAAC
>JANNCK010000383.1:0-9542 GCA_031386545.1 Sphingomonadales bacterium | reverse complement strand
GGCGTGGTCATGTCGCAGTTAAGCTCGACCCGGACCTCGGGATGGGTTTCGCGGAACTCGACAAGACGCGGGACCAGCCAGAATGTCCCCAGCCCCTCGGTCACGGTGATTTTTACCGTACTGTGGCGGCGGTCGAGCCCGGCGCGCTGCACCCGGCTGGCGCTGTTGCCAAGCGCCGCCATCTGCCGGGCAATCGCAACGAGTTCATGCCCCTCTTGCGTCAGCCGCGCCCCTTCGACGCTGCGCCGAAGCAAGGGCGTGCCGAACTGGCGTTCGAGGCGGTCGATTTTCGAGCGGATAGTGTTGAGTGAAACCCCGGCAACAAGCGCCGCCGAGCGAAAACTGCCGGCGTCGGCAAGCGCGAGCAGAAGACGCATCGTGTCCCATGACAACCGGTCTAGCGAGGCCGCCCCTTTGCGCTGTGCAAAATTGTGAACGGGGGAATTCACATTTTGGTTAATGCGCGGCCCACCTCTCACCATTAGTAATTCCCTACGTCAGAGCAATAGTTCCGCAAATGCAGGTGACAATATGCAATCGACCGATAGTGTAACCGCAATCTCCGCCAGCTACAAGTCTGTCGCGTTCACTTCGCGATTCGATAAATTGGTCCAAAAGCGAGGAAATCGTAGCATGACCAGCTCGCGCGCAGTGTCGGTCGAAGAAGCACGCTTCCTAGCCCGCAAGTTGAGGCACGCCGTCGGGGCCACCGCAGACGACAGTGCATTGATGCGGGTTCTTGCCCATAATGGTGAAGTCGTCCGGCTGGCCGAACGCGAAGACGGGGGAGAGCCTGGCTTTGTTGCCTATCTGCCGTTACGGCCTGATGGGTTAGTGGCGCTGACCGAAGGCCGACTCGACCGCCGCAACCCCGACACCGCGCTGCTGTGTCGGGCGGGCGAAACGCCTGTCGCGCTGTATATGTGGTGCGTCTATTCACCGGGCAATTTCATCCCCGCCATTGCCGCGATTGCCGCCCATTTCGAGAAGATTGCGCCGGGCGGTGTACCGCTGTTCACCAGCGCCGCCACCGCTCCAGCCGCGCGGCTGTTTGCGTCACTGGGCTTCAAGCGGGCGATTGATTACTTCCCGGAAGCCGATGACGATGTCCTCGTCGTATTCCGCAACGAGCCTGCGCCCGATGACGGCGGTGGTGGCGGCCCCGAAGGTCACACAAAGCCGAAGCCCGCCGAAACGACAACCCGGGTATCGCGGACCATCGAAGATGTGATGAAGGTGTTTGCCATCCGCGCCGCAACCTACATGAACGAACAAGCCTGCCCCTATGCAGAAGAATTTGACGGCAATGATTTTTGCGCTGCGCATATCATCGGCGAGATCGGTGGCGAGCCAGCGGGCTGCATCCGGATCAGGTTCTTCGGGGGGTTTGCCAAGCTGGAGCGGCTGGCGGTGCGTCCCGAATTCCGCAAATCAAGCCTCGCCTTCCGGCTTGTCCGCGCCGCGATCGACTATGTCCGGCAGAAGGGCTTCACGCATATCTATGGCCACGCCCGCGCCGATCTGGTGCCGTTCTGGTCACGCTTTGGCTTTCGTCCCATAGCGGGACGCCCGAACTTCAGTTTTTCGGACGTAGACTATGTCGAGATGGAGGGACCGATCACCCCGGCCGCACACCCCATCGGCCTAGGCCATACGCCCTATGAATTGATCCGGCCCGAAGGGGCATGGGACAGGCCGGGACCGCTCGACCCCAGCCGCATCGCTCAAGGCGCGACGCGCGGGGCGGTCATTCCACCGCCCCGACGCGCCGCTGCCTGAACAAAATCAGGCTGCCGGACGAACCGACGAATGCAGGTGATCGATCATCCACTGACCGCCTTCGTATTTGTAGACGAACGAATAGCGCGCAGCGACGTCGGTTGCCTTGCCGGTGGCGCTGTCGGTTAGTTTGAATGTCCAGTTGCCAACGCGCGATGCGGTGCGGCAGTCGATTTTAACTGTGCTGCTGTTGATCGTGCCGACTGGTAATTTCTTGAGGAAATCAACGAAATATTCGCGGATCGCCATGTGATTGGTACGCTCGGTATTCGACAAAGTCGCGAGCAGCACTGCGTTCTTCGAGAAGAGCGCGGTCATCGCGTCAGGATTACCGGTCGCGAGTCCGGCCTGGAACTTGCTGAACTGCGCCTCTACCCCTGCCGTTGAAACGGCGGGACACTTTGCGGGTGCCTTTGCCAGTACCGGCGCGGCGGCAATCAGTGCCGCGAGTGTGAATGCGGGCATGAATGTAAAATACTTCATCGGAAAGTCCCCCAATTTTTTAGTTACGCCCCTGATATGGATCATAGGCTAATTTTTTCAATCAGGGCGCGCGGGGAAACGGGCTTACATAAGCTCAGCCAAGTCGGCTGGAGCATAATGCGGGCAAAACCGACTTCGGTCCGACGCTCAATGCCCCGCTTGCGGACCCCGTTCCAGCCCCGACGCCGCGAGTTGCGCGTCGATCATCGCGAGCAGCCGGTCGAGACCCGCCTGGTCGTTCGACTCTGCGCGGGCGACCAGTACGTCTTGCGTGTTCGAGGCACGCAGCAGCCACCAGCCGTCGGGCGAATTGACCCGCGCACCGTCGGTGCGGTCCACGGTTGCGCCCTCAGCTTCGAGCCGGTCGAGCACTTCGTCGACGACCGCGAACTTGCGGCTCTCATCGACCTGAAACCGCATTTCGGGGGTGTTGACCAGCGCGGGCATCGCGTCCCGGAGTGCGGTGAGCGACCCGCCCTGCACGGCAATGGCGCGGATCAGCTGGATCGCGGCAAACTGGGCATCGTCGAAGCCGTAGAAATCATAATAATCCTTGGCAAAGAAGATGTGCCCCGACATTTCGCCCGCGAGCGGCGCACCGGTTTCCTTCATCTTGGTTTTGATGAGGCTGTGGCCGGTTTTCCACATCACCGGACTGCCGCCGAGTTCAGCGACGCGGTCGTAGAGCATCTGCGACGCCTTCACATCGGCAATCACGGTTGCGCCGGGCAGCGCCGCCAGCAGAGGTTGGGCGAGGATGCTCAAAATCTGGTCTCCCCAGACCACGCGGCCTTCGCCATCGACAGCCCCGATGCGGTCGCCGTCGCCGTCAAAAGCCAGTCCGAAATCGAGTTTGTTGTCGATGACGAGACGCTTCAAGTCAGCGAGGTTCTTTTCCTCGGTAGGATCAGGATGATGATTGGGAAACGCACCATCAATCTCGGTAAAGATGGTCAGATGCTCGCCAGGCAGCAGTTTGACGAGCTTGTCGATGACCTCACCGGCGGCACCATTGCCGGCGTCCCAGCCGATGCGGAACGGGGAGCCGTCGGGCTTTGCGGCATCGAACCCTTCGGCCAGCCGCGCGACATAATCGTCGAGGATGACATAGTTGCTGACCGTGCCTGCGCCGCTTTCCCAGTCCGCGCTTTCGGCGAGCCGCGCCAGGTCCTGAATGTCAGCCCCGAAAAACGGCGCATGGGCGAGTACCATCTTGAAGCCATTATACTCGGCGGGATTATGGCTGCCGGTTATCTCCACGCCGCCGTCAACCTCGAGCATCGCTTCGGCATAATAGAGCATTGGCGTGGGGCCGAGACCGACGCGAACCACATCGATCCCGGTTTCGGTCAGACCGCGAACGAGCGCGCGCTCAAGCTCGACTGACGACACGCGCCCGTCATAGCCGACCGCGACCCGGGTGCCGCCATTGCGCCGCACCCGTGTGCCAAAGCCGCGCCCGATGGCATAAGCATCGTCCGGCCCCAGTGTTTGGCCAACAATACCGCGGATGTCATATTCGCGAAGGGCAGTGGGATTGAAACGATGCGTCATGGAAATCCTTGAACTATAGTCGTCGTGGTAACGGCGGAGCGATGGCCGTGTTCCGTTCAATAATGATTACTGTTTCAACAAGATGTCACGCGCCTCGTTAATCCGCGCGGCGAGTTCGGCACTGCCCCCGGCATCGGGGTGGACCTTAGCGATCAGCCGGCGATGGGCATCAAGCACCGCCTCGGCCCCTGCTGTCGGGTCAATGCCGAGCAGCTTGGCGGCGTCGGCGCGGGGCATTTTTGCAGGGGTCCGCAAATACCGCCGCGCGAGCCACCACAGCACTCCGCACAGCGCGACAAACAGCAGGAGTTTGGTCATTGAGTGCTCACAGGTCGCTCACAGGGCCATCCGGACTTGGGTCAGCGTTTCGGGCAGGGCGAGGCCGGCAACCATTTCACGCAATTCCTGCCGCGCCGCGATGTGGCTGAGACCGACACGTTCCATGGCGGTCATGTCGAGCAGGGTCAGCCCCTGCGGGAATAGCTCGCGATAGATAACACGTTCGCCAAGGCCGGGAATAACGCGGAAACCCACACGTTTCGACAATTCGGTGAGTGCAGCCCCGACGCGGCGCATGTTATGCGCGTCGAGATGCTGAAGGCGGTTGCGGAGCAAGACCCAGTCAACGGTGCCGCCGTCGGCCTTGGCGCGTTCTTTGCGTAAATCCCAGATGAGTTCAGCATAGAAGCTGGGCTTTTTCACTTTGAACGTCTCGGCATCGACCTGCCCGATCAGGTCAAGATCGACAAAGCTGTCGTTCATTGGCGTAACCAGAGTATCGGCGAGCGCAATCGCAGCGCGGGCGAGGGGATCATCGCGACCGGGCGTGTCGATAATGATGTAGTTCGCGCCTTGGCCAAGCCGGGCGATTTCCTGATCAAGCCCCGCCGGTGTCAACAGCGACAGCACCGCATGATTGGCAGTGGGCAAGTCGAGCGAACGCCGGCGTCCGGTTGCGGCACGGTTGTCGAGATAACGCGCCAGAGTGCGCTGGCGTGTGTCGAGATCGAGCGCGGCGACCCGGTGTCCGGCAGCGGCAAGTGCCACCGCGACATGGACAGCAGTCGTCGATTTGCCGGTGCCACCCTTTTCATTGGCGAAAACGATGCGGTGGGCGCGGGTTAATGTCATCACGCTGGTCTGCGGCCCCCATATGCCCGCGAGTATGGAACACTTGATCTGTAGCCGCCCTCTCTGCCAAAGGCCGCGCCCGCGCCATAGTAGAGGCCCCGTAGCTGTGCAAACGATCCGCGAACTTTCCGACCTGCGCGACTGGCGTGCCAAAGTTGCGGGCAACGTCGCGCTGGTCCCGACGATGGGCGCGCTCCACGCCGGACATATGGCGCTGGTCGCCGAGGCCAAAACCCGCGCCGACCAGGTGGTGGCGTCAATCTTTGTCAATCCGGCGCAGTTCGGGCCGAACGAGGATTTGCCACGCTATCCGCGCCGCGAGGCCGCCGATGCAGCGATGCTGAAGGATGCCGGGGTCGCGGTGTTGTGGGCCCCCGAGGTGACAACAATGTACCCGGATGGCTTTGTGACCAAAGTTCAGGTCGCAGGCTTGGGTGACCGGTTGTGCGGGGCCGCACGGCCCGGACATTTCGACGGGGTTGCGACCGTTGTCGCCAAGTTGTTCAGTCAGATCCGCCCCGATATTGCGGTATTCGGTGAAAAAGACTGGCAGCAACTGACCGTCGTCCGGCGCGTGGCGGCGGATCTCGACTTGGCCGTCGAGGTCGTCGGATTGCCGACCCAGCGCGACGCTGATGGCCTCGCCCTGTCATCGCGCAACATTTTTCTGAGCGAGGACGAACGACTAGCGGCGCGGATGTTGCCGCGTGCGCTGGGCGAGGCGGCCACCGCAATCAGTAGCGGCGGTGATGCCGGCGAGGCGCTGGCCTGTGGCATTTCGGCGTTGGAGAAGGCAGGATTTGCCGTCGATTATTTTGAACTGATCGACGAAGCGCTGCAGCCGAACCCGCACGGCAACAGGATTGTCGCGGCAGCGCGGATCGGCGCAACGCGGCTGATCGACAACCTCGCGGTCGCCCCCCGCCAGGATCACGGTTAAAAAATACACAATCCGCGTTAACCATTTGTTTGAACTCTTGCGACGACAACCGGGTGTCACCTCGACACCGGGGTGGAGCAAAGGGATTCTGACGATGGCAAGCAGCCTGAAGAGCGCAATGTTCCTGATCGAAAGCCGCATGGCAGATGCCGCGGCGGGCGATGCGGATGCCTATTATGACCTAGGGATCGCCTATTCGGCGGGCACCGACGGGATCGAGATTGATCTGGTGCAAGCGCATAAATGGTTCAATCTGGCGGCACTGGCCGGCAATGAGCGCGGCCACGAATGCCGTGCCGAAATCGCCTGGGATATGACCGCACGCGAAATCGCCGAAGCGCAACGCGCTGCCCGCGCCTGGCTGGGCGCGACAATGCGCCGCGCTGCTTAACCTTTACGAAACGGCGTCATCTCGCCCAGAAACGCCATGCTCTGTTCGACCGCGCGACGCTCGCGGACAAGGAAATCGGCAATCGCCGAACGGAACCCCGCATCCGGGATATAATGCGCTGACCAGGTCGGCACCGGCACATAGCCGCGCGCGAGCTTGTGCTCACCCTGCGCCCCGGCCTCGACCCGCGCCAGCCCGCGCGCAATCGCGGCCTCGATGGCCTGATAATAACACAGCTCGAAATGCAGGAACGGCACGTCCGCGCAGGCACCCCAATAGCGGCCATAAAGTGCATCCGCCCCGATCAGATTGAGCGCCCCGGCAATCGGTAGACCTTTGCGTAGCGCGAACATCAGCAGCACCTTGTCGGACATCCGCTCGCCGAGCATCGAGAAGAAGCGGCGCGTCAGATAGGGCTGCCCCCATTTGCGCGACCCGGTGTCCTGATAGAACCCCCAGAACGCATCCCAGTGCGCCTCGGTCAGGTCGCTGCCCGACAGATGGACGATCTCCAGCCCCTCGACGGCGGCGGCGCGCTCTTTGCGGATCGCCTTGCGCTTGCGTGAAGCGAGATCGCCGAGGAAATCGTCAAAGGTCGCATAGCCGCGATTCGCCCAGTGGAACTGCGTCCCCTCGCGGATCAGCCAGCCCGCATCGCGAAACCCATCGAGCTGGTCTTCCGCGACAAAATTGGCGTGTGCGCCCGACATCGAATGGCGGTCGACCAGCGCCTCCGCCCCCGCGATCAAGGCCCGCGCCGCTTCCGGCGTGCGGGTGAGCAGACGCGGCCCGGGCACCGGCGAGAACGGCACCGCGATCAGCAATTTGGGATAATAACGCCCGCCCGCCCGCTCCCACGCATCGGCCCAGCTGTGGTCAAAGACATATTCGCCCTGACTGTGGCTTTTGGCATAGGCAGGTGCGACCCCGGCGAGCGTGCCGTCGGCTTCGTCGAACGCAATCGGCAGTGGTTGCCAGCCAGTGCGCGCAACCGCGCTGCCCGAGTCTTCGAGCGCGGACAGAAACGCATGGCTGACAAATGGATTAGCATCGCCTGCGCAGGCATCCCATGCGGCGGCGTCGAACCCGCTGACGCCGTCGCCGACGCGCAGGGTTACCTTCGGCGGCGGGTCGGCATCGCTCACGGGCGCGACCCTTTCGTCAGCCGGCCTTTCGTCAGGCGGGCCTTATCGCGACAACGGCGTCGATTTCGACCATCGCGCCGAGCGGCAACACCGGCACGCCGACTGCCGAGCGCGCGTGACGGCCCTTGTCGCCGAACAGCGCGACCATCAGCGACGATGCTCCGTCGGCAACCTTGGGCTGGTCGGTAAAGCGCGGGTCACTCGACACGAACACGCCGAGGCGCACGATTCGTTCGACCCGGTTGAGATCACCAAGCGCGGCCTTCAGCTGCGCCACGATCATCAGGCCACAGGCCTCGGCTGCCTGTTTGCCGACCGCGATGTCGGTATCCTCACCCAGTCGGCCGCGCATGACTTCGCCATTCAGAAACGGCAGCTGGCCCGACAGATAGAGCATCCCGCCCGCCTCGACGGTCGGCACATAGTCGGCAACGGGCAATGCCGGTTTGGGGAGTTTCAAATTGCGGGCGGCCAGTGCGGCTTCAACAGTGCTCATATGACTCACAAAGCGCGGCACAGAGGTCCGGTCAAGTGGAAGATCGTTCCCTGCGCCAACTTGGCTGGGCTTGGGCGAACTTTCCTAAAGCGGAACACCGGCAAAGCGCGCCTCAATCCACCGCAGCGCGACCGCCCAGTCGTCGATACGGGCGTGGGCATCGACGGCGGGTGGCGAGATGTCGGCGACCATCGGTTCAGCGATCATGTGCAGGCGAAACACACCGGGCGCGTGTTTGGCGACCGAGCTGTGGTGATGGGCGAGGTCATCGACGAACACCGTCACCGACGGTGCAAATTCAGCCACGAGCCGCGCGACAGGATCGCCCTTGCCGCCCTGATTCGTGACGACGCGGTGGGCGATACCGTGGCCGAGCAATTGGACGCCGCGCGCTTCGTTGAAATGGTCGCCGAGATTAGTGAGCACGACGATGTCAGCAACCTGCCCCAGTGCCGCGAGCGCCGCGCCCGCGCCGGGGACGAGCGTCTGGCGGTGCATTTCGGTCTGGAAAAAGCCGTCAAGCAGCGGCCAGACATCCTCGCGCTTGAGCGGGTCTCCCGACGGGCGGCGCGTCAACGCGCCCGAGAAGTCACCGCTGACCAGTGCAAAATCAATGTCGTGAACCTCGTCCACCCAGTCGCGGAAATGGCTGACCATGTGGAGCAGCACTTCGTCGCAGTCGGTAATCAGCAGTGGTTTGGTCATTCGGCGTGTCCCGGTCCGCGTCCCTGTCCCAGTCTTTGCCGCGCGGCGATCAATTCGATCGGCGCAATGCCCATATCCTTGGCACAAGCGAACAGGTCAGGCTCATGCCCTTCCAGAAAGCCGAACACGGCGTCGAGAACCGCCGGATCGCCCGCACGCGCCCGCAAGTCATCGGGTGAAATGCCAGTCAGCGCGACAAAGCGGTCGGCACGGCCAATGTCGTACAATATCCAGGCCAGCGCCTGCAACGCCCAGGTTTCGGCGGGGTCGTCGCCCGAATTCCACGGCGCATTTGTTTCGCGTATCGCCATCGCCTAAGTCGGTTCCATCTATCGGAAAGGGTGAATAGCGCGTGGCAAGGAAAGTGCTCGTTGTCGAGGACAACGAACTCAATCTCCGGCTGTTCTGCGATTTGCTGCGTGCGCACGACTATGCTGTCGAGGGGGTGCGCGACGGGCGCGAGGCACTGGATGCGGCGCGGGCGTTCGTGCCCGATCTGGTCATCATGGACATCCAGATGCCGCATGTGACCGGAATTGAGCTGATGGAAGCGATTCGCGCTGACGAAGGATTGGCGCAGACCCCGATTATGGCGGTGACGGCCTATGCTGGGAAAGCCGACGAAGAACGCGCCCGCGCGGCAGGGGCCGATGCCTATGTATCGAAACCGATTTCGCTGATGCGGTTTGTGGAGGCCGTGGAGGGGTTGATGTCCCAATCCACGTCAGCCCGGACTTGATCCGGACCTAGGCTAGCTTCGGCGACAGCCAGCAAGAAGTAGCCTGGCCCCGGATCAAGTCCGGGGCGACAAACTTTGGGTTACTTAATTTTGGTCTCTTTGAACTCGACGTGCTTCCGCACTACCGGATCATATTTCCGGAACGACAGCTTCTCGGTCTTGGTGCGCGGGTTCTTCTT
>JANNCK010000362.1:0-12308 GCA_031386545.1 Sphingomonadales bacterium | reverse complement strand
CTGAATGACGACGAGATCGTGCCGATGCTACGCTGGTGCGGCGAGCGCGGGTTCGGGTTATCGCTGATCGAGACGATGCCGCTGGGGCAGATCGATGATGATCGTACCGACCGGTTTTTTCCGCTGACCGAGGCGAAGGCGCTGATCGAGGCGGAATATACGCTGGTATCAAGCACACAGCGTACCGGCGGCCCGGCGCGTTACTGGCAGCTACCCGAGCTGGGCGTAACGCTCGGGCTGATTTCGCCGCTGACCCGCAATTTCTGTGACAGCTGCAACCGCATCCGCGTGTCGGCCTCGGGGCAGTTGTTCATGTGCCTCGGCCACGAAGACAACGTCGATCTTCGCGCGGCACTGCGTTCGGGTGACGATAGCGCACTCGATCACGCCATCGACCGTGCCCTGCGGCTGAAACCCGCGCGCCACGAGTTTGACCTCGCGACGCCCGCCACCGCACGGCACATGAGCGTCACCGGCGGATGATTGCCGAGCCCAAACGCGCGCTGCTCGTCTCGCCGACGGACGCGGCACAGGACGCAGCGATTCGCCTGAATGAACGCCGCGACTGGGTCGACATCGACGAGGCTGAAATGGTCGTCGCGCTCGGTGGCGACGGGTTTATGCTGCAAACGCTCCACGCCATGCTCGAACGGCGGCGAATTTTGCCGGTGTTTGGCATGAATTTGGGCACCGTCGGCTTTTTGATGAACGAATGGCGCGACAAAAGGCTCGACGAGCGGATAGAGGGTGCCAAATTGTTCAATGTCGCACCGCTCAAGATGGAAGCGACCACTATCGACGGCGAGCACATCACGCTGCCCGCGATCAACGAAGTCTCGCTGCTGCGCGAAACCCGCCAGACCGCGAAGCTCGAGGTCAGCGTCAACGACCGCATCGTCATTCCCGAACTTGTCTGTGATGGCGTGCTGGTGGCGACGCCTGCCGGTTCGACGGCATATAATTTGTCGGCGCAGGGGCCGATCTTGCCGCTGGGTTCGGCGATGCTGGCACTGACCCCGATCAGCCCGTTCCGGCCACGGCGGTGGCGCGGGGCGATCCTGACCGAGACGGCGCGCATCTCCTTCCGCGTATTGGATGCGGTCAAGCGTCCTGTGTCGGCCGTCGCCGACCAGCGCGAAGTTCGCGACGTCGCAACGGTCAGCGTTTCGATCGACAAGAGCCAGACGCTGAAACTGTTGTTCGACCCCGAACACGCGCTCGACGACCGCATTGTCATGGAACAGTTTGCGACCTGAGACGCGCAATGACCTAGGCGACTTGCAAAGCCGACGGGCGTTGTTATACGCGCGCCTTCCGCAGCGGTATTCCCCGGTAGCTCAGCGGTAGAGCGTTCGACTGTTAATCGAATGGTCGCCTGTTCGAATCAGGCCCGGGGAGCCACTGCGCGAGCGCAGGCACGATATAGTGAGGCTAATGCCCATGCGCCAGCGCGACCGGCGTGAGCGAAGCTCAACGACCGACGGCGCGGCTTTGCCGCAACGTAGCCACGGGATAAAAGTAGAAGGGGCTTCGACAAGCGCTCATCAAGCCGCGACCTGCGCCGTCACCGCCCCCGAAAACACCAGCACGCCGTCATCCACCTTGCCCAGCTTCAACGACGCAAAGTCGCGCGCGTAGTTATGATGCACCCGCCACGGATGCCGCTTGCCCTGTTTCGGCGCGGTCGCGGCAGCGCGGTCGAGATAGCCCGAGGTCAGCCCAAAGAAATTGCCGTCCGAAACCTGCGTCGGGTCGAGGCGCGGCACAACCTGCGCCAGCTTGCGCCGGTCCATATAGTTCAAAATGCGGCAGGTGTGTTCGGCGCTCAGATCAGACTTTAAAGTCCACGAGGCGTTATTATACCCAACCATGTACGACAGGTTCGGCACGTCACCCAGCATCATCCCCTTGTAGAACATCGTCTCGGCCAGTTCGATCTTGCGCCCATCGACGAACAACTCAGCCCCGCCAAGCAATTGCATCTCGAGGCCGGTCGCGGTCACGACGATGTCGGCATCGAGCCGACCGCCCGAAGTGAGCGCAATGCCGCCCGCGTCGAACAATTCTATCGTATCGGTGACAACCGTAACGCTGCCCGCCTTGATCGCCTCGAACAGGTCGGAATCAGGGATCGCGCAGACGCGCTGGTCCCAGACGTTATAGCGCGGGGTGAAGTGCGTCTCGATATCATAGTCGGGGCCGAGGGCATCGCGGACCATCCCGATCAGGCGCTTGTTGGCAGGCCCCGGGTTTTTCCGGACGAGGTAAAACAGGATCATGCTCTTTACGACGTTCTTCAGGCGAACGAGGCTGTACGCAAGGCGATTAGGCAGCAGTTTGCGGAGTTTTTGCGCGACGGGATCGACCGCAGGAAGCGTGGCGACATAGGTCGGCGAGCGTTGCAGCATCGTAACATGCGCGGCGGTTGCAGCGACCGAGGGCACCAGCGTCATTGCGGTCGCGCCGCTGCCGATAACGACCACGCGCTTACCGCTATAATCGAGACTTTCGGGCCAGAATTGCGGATGGATTACGGTGCCGCGAAAGTCGGCGATGCCGGGGAAATCGGGCGTGTAGCCCGCGTCGTAGCGGTAATAGCCGCTGCCCATAATGACATAACCAGCGGTCAGTTGGACGTCTTGGTCGCCCTTTCGGATCGTCAGCGTCCAGTGCGCATCGTCGCTTGACCAGTCGGCGCGAATAACCTTGTGGTCGAAACGGATATGCCGGTCGATGCCACTTTCGCGCGCGGTTTCCGCGATATATTCACGAATCGACCTTCCGTCGGCGACGGATTTTTCGCCGAGCCACGGTTTGAACTTATAGCCGAGCGTAAACATGTCGCTGTCCGACCGGATGCCTGGATAACGGAACAAATCCCACGTTCCGCCGATCGCCTTGCGTGCTTCAAGGATTGCATAGCTCTTGCCCGGACAGCGGGTCTGCAAATGCCACGCCGCGCCAATGCCCGACAGCCCCGCGCCGACGATCAGGACGTCGAAATGTTCCATGCTTGCTCTCCACTATTTACAATATTGTCAGTGGAAGTGACGCTGCCGTCAACCGCTAAAGGTTTTCCACAGCAACTGTATCGAGATCGCAATAATCAGTATTCCGGTGGCTCGCCGAACGGCGGGTTCGCTGAACAGGCGAATACCAGCATGGCTACCAATCTGGCCCCCGAGCAGTACCGCAAGCAGCAATGGCCAGTAGGGGACGAGGTTCGTCAGGCCAGCGGTGCCGAGCTTGGTCAATTGTCCGGCCAATCCAGCAGCCGAGTTGACGAGGATGAACACGCTTGCGGTGGCGGCAATCTGGCGCGGCGGTGCCCAGCGCATGAAGTGCTGGACCGGCGAAAGAAATATCCCTCCGCCAATGCCGACAAGGCCGGATAGGTAGCCGACAGCACCGCCGAGTCCTGCATCGCTGGCGCTGGTCATGGTGCGTGCGGCGTGGGCAGCCTGAGTCCGCTGGAAAAGTAACAGCAACCCAGCAACTAATAGGCTCGCGCCCAGCAGCGCGATAAACGTCGTCTGCTTAATCGGGGTAAGCCCGCCCAAATAGGCTAGCGGGGCGGAGACGATCACCAGCGGCAATACGCGCCGCCATGGCACCAAGCGTGCCCGCGTAAAACGGATCGTGCCGCCGGTGACCACCACGATGTTGCAGATGGGCGCGACAACCGGAATAAGCTGCGCGCTGACCCCTGCTAGAACCAACAGCGCGATATAGGTCGAGCCACCACCGAAACCGACGCTGGCGTAGAGTAACGCGGTCAGGAAAAAGGCTGCGGCGAGGAGGGTCAAACGCCCTTTCCCCATTGGGGAGAGGGGCAGCCAAGTCTAGTCACATCTTCGCTACAGAGAAGTGACACAGCCCCTCTCCCCGCCCCCCTCCCCAAAGGGGAGAAGTAGAAGAAAATCACAATGCTCCGTGGCAATGTTTGTACTTTTTCCCACTCCCGCAAGGGCAAGGCGCATTCCGGCTGACGACGCCTTCCCATGACGCCGGGTCACTGCCAAACACATCCGCATCGGTCGGGGCCGCGAGGGTTAACGTACCCGCCTCCCCACTTGAGAAATTGCCGAACGCACCGGTATCGGGCCATGCTCCGGCCTCGGGGAACGCGTCGAGGTTCGTAAAGATGTCCGGCATCTGCGGCAGTTCGGGCGGGGACATAAACTGGGCGTTGGCCAGCAGTTTGGTTACGTCCTCGCGTATTGCCTGAAGCATCCGCTCGAAAAGCGCGAACGCCTCCTGCTTATACTCGTTAATCGGGGTTTTCTGGGCATAGGCGCGCAGGTGAATGACCTGACGCAGCGCATCCAGCGTTGCCAGATGCTCCTTCCAGTGGTGATCGAGATTTTGCAGCAACACGCTCTTTTCGATCGTGCTCCACGTTTCCTTGCCGACCTCATCGGTCTTCGCGGCAATCGTTGCGTCAGCAGCTTCCTGAAGCCGGGTTTCCATAGCTTCTGGATCGATGCCCTCTTCCTTCGCCCAGTCGGCGATAGGCAAGTCCAACCCGAAGGTTTCGCGCGTCCGCTCGGTCAAGCCATTGACGTCCCATTGCTCGGGATAACTGTTCGGTGGGCAGGAATCGGCAATCAGGCCATTGACCGTTTCCGCGCGCATGTCCGTGACAACATCATCGACTGTTTCCGAATCCATAATGTCGGCGCGCTGTTCGTAAACGACTTTGCGCTGGTCGTTCATGACATCGTCGTATTCGACGACCTGTTTGCGAATGTCGTAGTTGCGCGCCTCAACCTTTTTCTGCGCAGTCTCGATGGCTTTGCTCATCCAGCGCGACGGGGGCAGGGCCTCGCCGTCTTCGAGATTGGCGCGCATCATCTTGGCAAACATCGTGTCGGGGCCGAAAATACGGAGCAATTCGTCATCGAGACTAAGGTAAAAACGTGACAGGCCGGGGTCACCCTGACGCCCCGAACGCCCGCGCAGCTGGTTGTCGATACGGCGGCTTTCGTGGCGCTCGGTACCGAGGACGAACAGCCCACCTGCCGCGATGACCTTGGCCTTGTTCTCGGCGACTTCAGCTTGGATCGCCTCGATAGCGGCATCACGCATCGGCCCGGCGGGTATGTCGCGTAACTCGTCCTCGACGCGAAACTCGATGTTGCCGCCCAGCTGAATATCGGTACCGCGCCCCGCCATGTTGGTTGCGATAGTTACGGCGCCGATGCTACCAGCCTGTGCAACGATATGCGCTTCACTCTCGTGGAAGCGCGCATTGAGCACCTTGTGATCGACGCCCTCTGCGGTCAGGAACTCGCTCAGCATCTCTGATTTTTCGATCGACACTGTACCGACAAGTACGGGCTGTCCCTCGCGCGCCTTTTCGGCGATGGTTTTGGCAATACCCTGAAATTTGTCGTTGGTGTCCTTGTAGAAGGTGTCTTCCTCATCGACACGCGCAACCGGCACGTTTGTCGGTATGGTGACCACATTCATCTTGTAGATCTGGTGGAATTCAGCCGCTTCGGTTGCGGCTGTCCCGGTCATGCCGCCCAATTTGGGGTACATGCGGAAATAATTCTGGAAAGTGATCGAGGCCATGGTCTGGTTTTCGGGTTCGATCTCGACGCCTTCCTTGGCCTCGACCGCCTGATGCAGACCATCGGACCAGCGCCGCCCGTCCATCATACGGCCGGTGAACTCGTCAATGATGACAACCTTACCGTCCTTGACGATATAATCGGTGTCCTTGCGGAACATCACGTTGGCGCGCAGCGACTGATTAAGGTGGTGAACGACCTGCGTGTTTTCGAAGTCGTAGAGATTGGTGCCTTCAAGCAGGCCCGCATTCTCAAGCATCCGCTCCATTTTCTCGGTGCCGTCCTCGGTCAGGATTACCGATTTCTGCTTCTCGTCGAGCTCGTAATCCTCGGGGACCAGCTCCTTCACCAGCTTGTCGACCTGCATGTAGAGTTCGGACTTATCGTCGGTTGGGCCAGAAATGATCAGCGGCGTCCGGGCTTCGTCGATCAGCACGGAATCGACCTCATCGACCACAGCGAAACTAAACGGGCGCTGCGTCATATCAGCGCGCTCGTACTTCATATTGTCGCGCAGATAATCGAACCCAAACTCGTTGTTCGTACCGTAAGTAATATCCGACGCATAGGCATCGCGGCGTTCCTGATCGCCGATGTTCGGCACGATCACACCGACGGTCATGCCAAGGAACTTATAGACCTGCCCCATCCATTCCGCGTCGCGGCGGGCGAGATAGTCGTTGACGGTGACGACATGGACACCGGAGCCGGTGAGCGCGTTGAGGTACACCGCGAGCGTCGCAACGAGCGTCTTGCCCTCACCGGTCCGCATTTCGGCGATTTCGCCGCGATGGAGAACAATGCCGCCGACCATTTGGACATCATAATGCCGCTGCCCAAGCACGCGCTTTGCTGCTTCGCGCACGGTCGCGAAGGCTTCAGGGAGCAGGTCGTCGAGCGATGCGCCGTCATCAAGCCGCGCGCGGAACAGCACAGTTTGATGCGCCAGTTCCTCGTCAGTCATCGCCGAAATCCTCGGTTCAAAGCCTGCAATTTTCGCGACAAGTCCACCCAGCGATTTGACGTAACGGTCGTTTGACGAACCGAAAATGGCTTTAGCAACGCCACCCAGCATAAGAAATTCCAGTATATTCAAGGAGAACCCGGCGCATGGCGCGAGCGAATAAAGTCAGCGTAGTAAGCGCGCGAAAAGCTAGACGCGCAGTCGCTGTGCATAGAGCGGAACCATCCGCTCTGGGGCGCTGTGCCGTGCGACAGGGCCGAAATCGATAGGGTCCAAGGCACCGAATTCGCGTGGTGTAACCACTGCGATGCGCGGAGCCTGACGTACGATACGAACATTCGCTGTTGCCGATACCTCACACGCCGGACGCACGGCGGCGGTAGCAGACGTGCCGATACCGACCATGGCGGTCAGGAAGGCGGAAAAGAGTAGCAACAGGCGCATCGTTAAGACCATCTAATAGCACCCAGCGCTTTCGTCCACCTTAACGATGCGCCCCACGCTCGACCACTGGACCTGACGGTGATAGCCTCAGGTCGGACGACTTAGGGGTGAGTCTCATGACGATCTTTCACTACATTGTGATCGGACTTTTTGTCATATTTGCGGTGGCAGACCACATCGGCAAAACGCGCAACTTCCCCGACCTGCGGTATTGGCGGGTCATTGGGACAGCCTCCACCTTGCTCTACTTCGTTATCGCGACCTACGCCCCGTTCCTGTGGGACGCGTGGCTTGGGTCGCACCAACTGTTTCAGGCCGATACGCTGCCCTTTTGGGCGCAGGTTATTATCGGGTTTCTGCTGATAGAGCTTGCCATTTACCTCTGGCACCGCGCGATGCACTCGTTCGATCCGCTCTGGCGGCTGACCCATCAGATGCATCACAGTGCTGAGCGGGTCGATATCTGGGGTGCCTATTATTTCCACCCGCTTGACATGGTTGGATGGGCGTTACTCGGTTCACTCTGCCTGGTCTGGATCGTAGGGCTGACCCCCGAAGCGACCCTGACCGTCAGCATTTTGTCGACGATACCGGCCATGTTTCAGCATACCAACATCCGCACACCGCACTGGCTGGGCTATATTGTACAGCGACCCGAAAGCCACTCGATCCATCACGAGCGCGGCGTCCATGCGTTTAACTATGGTGACATCCCGTTGTACGACCTGATCTTCGGGACGTTCCGCAATCCACGCGATTGGGAGGGACAGGCCGGGTTCCACGACGGGTCGACAGAGCAGGTTGCCCCGATGCTGGTATTCCGAAAGATTTCCTGAGCCAAAGCACGCGGCGCTCTGCACAGTATCGTTGACTGCCTGCACATCTCCGCTAGTCCGCGCAAATGGCCGCATCCCCCCTCGCGACACCCTTTCCCAACATGCCGCCGATCAAGGGCGTGACAATCCGCGTCGCGCGCGCCGGGTACAAGGACTGGGGCCGTTGCGACCTGACATTTGCCGAACTTACCCCGGGCACCACGGTCGCGGGCGTGACGACGCAGAGCAAATGCCCCTCGCCCGAGGTCGAATGGTGCCGCGCAGCGCTAACCCTGGGCACCGCGCGGGCGCTGGTCGTCAATGCGGGCAATGCCAATGCGTTTACCGGCAGTCGCGGGCGCGCTGCTGTAGAGGCAATTGCCGCTCGGGTCGCGGGGCATCTCGGGTGCCAGCCATCCGACGTGTTCGTGGCCTCCACAGGCGTGATCGGGGTGCCATTGCCCATCGACAAGGCAGAGGCTGGCCTCGATGCCGCGTTCGTAGCGCCGCCCGCGAGCTGGGAAGACGCGACCAACACCATCGGCACGACCGATACCTTTCCCAAAGCTGCGATGACCAGCGCAGTGGCCGGTGGGCAGACGGTGACACTCGTCGGCTTCATCAAGGGCAGCGGCATGATCGCGCCTGACATGGCGACGATGCTGGGGTTCATCTTCACCGATGCCGCCGTCGAACCGGCTTTCCTCCAGACGATGCTCAGCGCGGCGAACAAGACGACGTTCAGCTGCATCACGGTCGACAGCGACACCTCGACCAGCGACACGGTGCTCGCCTTTGCGACGGGAAAGGCGGGCAATGCGCCACTGACCGGGTTCGACGATGCCGGAGCGGATGCGTTTCAGGCGGCGCTGTCCGATCTGTGTCGCCAGCTCGCCCATCTCGTCGTCCGCGACGGCGAAGGCGCGACCAAGTTTATTGAAGTGTGCGTGACCGGCGCGGAAAGTGACACCAGCGCGCACAGTATTGCCCTCAGCATCGCCAATTCACCGCTCGTGAAAACCGCCATCGCGGGCGAGGACGCAAACTGGGGTCGTGTTGTTATGGCGGTCGGGAAAGCGGGCGAACCCGCCGAGCGCGACCTGCTCTCCATCAGCTTCGGCGGTGTCGAAGTCGCGCGCAGGGGGCTTGTGGTCGAGGGCTATGACGAAGCGCCGGTTGCCGGACATCTGAAAGGTAGCGACATCGACATCGCGGTCGATCTCGGCATCGGTTCAGGCCGCGCAACCGTTTGGACGTGCGACCTGACGCATGGCTATATTTCGATCAACGCTGATTACCGGAGTTAAGTGCTCCGTCACCCTGAACTTGTTTCAGGGTCCACCCGTCCGCCAGCACCGCTGTTCACGTTGAGGGATGGATGCTGAAACAAGTTCAGCATGACGACACTTGTTTAGGCGAGTTCGCCCTCTAGCCATGCCTTCAGCTGCGATTTCGGCGCTGCCCCCACCTTGGTCGCAGCAGGCAGCCCGTTCTTGAACAGGATCATCGTTGGTATGCCACGCACGCCGTATTTGCCCGGCGCGTCAGGGTTGTCGTCGATGTTGAGCTTGGCAATCGTCACTTGCTCGCCGAGTTCTTCGGAAATCTCTTCGAGGCTCGGCCCGATCATCTTGCACGGGCCGCACCATTCCGCCCAGAAATCGACGAGGACGGGGCCGCTTGCCTCGATCACATCGGTCGTAAAGCTGTCGTCGGTGATCTTCTTGGTGGCCATGGGTATCTCCTGTGTGTCGAATGCTAAAATAAGGGCAAGTTCGCCGGACTCAACCGCTGGATGACGGCAAGAGTTACTCTGGTGCCTGCAAGCCCGGCTTGTGCAGCGCGAGATCGGCATTATCGAGCGTAATCAAATGCGGCTCCGAGGTGTAGAGTAGTGCCGCGCGCACTGTGTAGTCCGGGAAGACCCCCCTCAGAACGGCGGCATAGGCGGCCATCTGACGTTTATAGGCGTCGGGCACGGTGGCTGCGTTTCGGGGCACGCGGCGTCCTGTTTTGAAATCAACAATATCAACGGTGTTCGCGCCGACGATCAGACGGTCGACAGTGCCCGAGATCACGACACCTGCGACGACGCCGGCAACAGGGACTTCGGCGAGGCCTTCTGCACCGAACAGATGTGCATAATCGGGGTGGTCGATGACCGCGAGGGCTGCGTTGGTCAGATCTGTGCGGGTGGCGCTGTCGCCTACACCCGCCGAGCGTTCGAGCCAGCGGTCAGCGGCGATTGAGCGGCGTTCTGGCGCAAGCTGCGGCAAGCGTTCGAACAGCGCGTGCATCAGGCGACCGCGCTCGGCAGCAGCTTGCAGGGCTGCGGAGGGAGGCGGATCGGTAACGGTGTCCGCGCCGAGTGATGACGGGCTGAGCGGGCGCGGTGGGCGGGCTTCGGGCGGGGCGGGATGGTCGAGCCAGTCGGGGCGCGAGAAGACGGATGTAGCATCTGCCGCTTTGGCAGGTTTCGTTACATTGCGACCCGCGACTTCATGCACCCGCGTGCTGCCCCATTCAGGGAGATCGACCTGCGCCGCACCCATCCGCATCATCGCGCGCTCGATGACGCTGTGCCAGCTTTCCTCGGGCACGGTTTTCTGGCGTTGGCTCAGCGCCCCGACGATGACGAGTTGCTCTTCGGCGCGGGTCATGGCAACGTAAAGCAGCCGCCAATGCTCGCGACGGTCTTGTTCGGCAAGATGTGTCGCCATGGCTTCGAGCTTGATGTCCAGCCGCCGCTCTTTGGCATTGGGCCGGAATAGCGGGACCGGCTTAGTCAATTCATCAATAATAAAGCTGAAATCACGATCATTCGTAGCTTCTGGGTCACCAGTCGCATCAGCGAGGATGACGAGCGGAGCCTGCAACCCCTTGGCGGCGTGGACGGTCATCACGCGGACGGCGTCGCCCTGCCCGCCGGCGTCGCGAACGATGTCCCCTTCGCCGCGGTCGAACCAGTTGAGGAAGCCTTGCAGGGTGGCGACCCCTTCGCGTTCAAACTGGAGGGCGGCGTTGAGGAGTTCGTCGATAGGGTCGGCGGCTTCATTCCCGAGGCGACGGAGGAGGCTCTTGCGGGCAGCGATGTCGCCGGAGAGCATGGTTTCGAGGAAGACGTATGGTGAGACGTAATCCGCCATTTTGAGGAGTGCATTCAACACCCCAATGCCGTCACCCTGAACTTGTTTCAGGGCCCACGCCTCAGCTTGCGAAGGCATCCCGGTTTGGGAGGTGGACCCCGGATCAAGTCCGGGGTGACGGGTGCTTGGGGATGTTTCACGCAAATGCCGCCAGAGTGACCCTGCCCGCTTCACATGTGCCGCGTCGTAGAGCTGTTCCTGCGTCCAGCCGCAGATCGGGGAGACGAGCAGTGACGCCAAAGTCAGGTCGTCGTCGGGTTGTACGGCGAAGCGGAGCGCGGCGAGGCAATCCTTGACGGCCAGCGGCGCGGCGAGCCGCAAACGGTCCACCCCAGCGACGCGAACGCCCTCTTTCTGCAACCGCGCGACGAGCAATGCCGCGAGATCGCCGCGTTTACGAACCAATATCATGACGTCACCGGCGGTAAGCGGACGTCCCTTGGATTCGAGCATCCGCCCTTCAGCGATCCAGTCGTGCACCTGACACGCAATCCGCGACGCGAGCGTGCGGGTGGCCGTCGGCACCCAGCCTTCTTCGCCGTCTTCCTCCTCGCCCTCGGGCGCGCGGACAGGTGGCAACAGGGTCACACTCCCTGCCCCGCCCTTGGCGCTTTCGTGGCGGTCGAGCGCCTGTTCGCCAAATGCATCTTCACCAAGTTCGTCGAGCAGCGCATCGACGACGTCGAGGACCGGTGGGGTCGAACGGAACGAGCGATCAAGCGACAACCGCGCCAGTTCGCGCCCTGCGGCAGCGGCACGCGCCCCGAAATCTTCGCCTGCGTCGGCGTAATAACGCGGGTCGGTGCCCTGAAAGCCGAAGATCGCCTGTTTGTAATCGCCGACGGTGAACAGCGTCCGCAATGCGTCGCCGCGCGCGCCGTCGCCGGCCCAAAATTCGCCTGCCAGCGCCTTTACGATCTCCCACTGGCGCTCGTTGGTGTCCTGCGCCTCGTCAACGAGAATATGGTCAGTCGCCTGGTCGAGCTTGTACGCAATCCACGCGCCCATGCCGGGTTCGGTGAGGAGCGCGACGGCTTTCCCGATCAGATCGTCGAAATCGACAAGCCCTGCCGCCTTTTTCGCTTCGGCATAGGCGCGCGCATAGCGGCGCGCGGCGTAGAGGCCGTGGGCAATGTCCTGCGCCAGTGCTGCGCGTTGCTGGCGGGCGAGCAAATCGCCGCACCAGTCGCGCATCCGCGCCGCCAGCGGTTCGTAGCGCGGATCGGTCGGCACCTGTCCCTTGCCGGTGCGCGGGTCGCCGTCGGCCTTGTTCCAGACGAGGTGGAGCTTGCCCAGTTCGGCAGCGCGGGTTTCGGGTTCGCCGTGGAACCAGTCCGAGATGATATTCGCCCGCTCTTCGCCA
>JANNCK010000353.1:0-1972 GCA_031386545.1 Sphingomonadales bacterium | reverse complement strand
CCTTTCGAGCGTGTCGAGCGAGGTGGCGATCAGCGCGCGCTCCTCGGCTTCGGGCAGGCCGGTGGCGATGGTGCCGTTCATATTGGTCGAATGGGCGATGATCTCGTGTCCCGCGTGCCGTATGTCAGCGATGACCGAGGGGTAGCGCTCGGCAATCGCGCTGTTGGTGGCGACCGAAACACGCACGCCAGCAGTAGCGAACGCATCAAGCAGGCGGTAAAATCCGATGCGCGTCCCGTATTCGCGCGCGGTATAATGGCGATAATCGGGATAGGCGGTCTGCATATGCCCGGGCGCGCGGAACGGTGTGTCGGACGGGGTGAGCGGGAAATATTCGAGCGAGACGCACACCCATGCGGCGACCTTTGCACCGTTTGGCCACGCGACCGGCTTGCGGTCTTTCAACACCGACCACGGGTAGACGTCGTGGTCGTAGCCGTGCCGCCGTTTGGGGTAGGTGAGGTAGGCGGGGTCGATCGTCATTGCTGCGTCCGCCACGCATCGGCAATTGCGCCTGCCGTCGTCAGCCAGCCGCGCCCGTCGGCGGCAATTTCGCGCAAGGCTTCTTCGAATGGGCCAATGCGGTGCGGTTGGCCGATCAGATAGGCGTGCAACGGAATGCACATCACGGCGCCGCCTTCGTCCGCCAACCGCCGGAACTGCCGGACCAGTGTGTCGGCGTACGCGCGGGGACTCATGTTATAGACGAAGAAGCCGTAATGGTCGTTGACCTCTAGGCTGTAGGGCATCGAGATCAGATCGCCTGACTTGGTCTTCACGCGCTGCGGCTGGTCATCGTGATAGAGGTCGCAGGTGTAATCGAGGCCGTATTCGGCAATCAGATCGAGGGTGTTTTCGGTGTGGGTGAGCGCAGGAGCAAGCCAGCCACGGATCGTCTGGCCAGTGGCATCGCGGACAGTGCGGATCGAATCCTCGATAATCTCACGCTCTTGTGCTTCGTCCATGTCGTACGCGTAGCGGGTGTTGTAAATGCCGTGGCTGAAGAACTCCCAGCCGTGCAGCAACCCATCGGCGACGACCTCGGGGTGGTGCTGGCACAGTGCGACCGACAGGCTGACCGACCCAGGAAAGCCGTGGCGCGACATGACATCGGCCATGCGCCAGTGCGACACCCGGTTGCTGTGATCGCGGTGGCTGTAGCCAGCGACATCGGGGTGCGGTTTGCTCCAAGCTTTGCGGCGCGGATGGGCGGGCGGATCGATCTCGTAATATTCGAGGTTGGGGGCGACCCAGATGGCGACTTGTTTGTTGCCGGGCCAAACGACGGGCGTGCGATTACGGTAGGGGGAGAAGTCGTAGAGGCCGGGGTCCGGGTCGGGTTTCATCGCTGCCTAATTGGGGACAGTCCCCAATTACCCTTTTGCTGCTGGTCGCACTGCGACATTGTTACTGGTAATTGGGGACTGTCCCCAATTAGGCGGGCCGCGCTCATGGCTGTCCCTCCAGCCAATTCACCACCACCTGCACTGACTCGACATCAGCGTATTTCAGCTGGAGGTCGGTCAGATTGGCGAAGTGATAGCTTTCATGTTTGTCGGCGCAGGTCTCGATCGGGACGATGGTGCGATAACCGTGCGAGAGTGCTTCGACCGCCGTGGCGCGGACGCAGCCGCTGGTGCTGCCGCCGGTGACAATTACGGTGTCGACCTTGTGCCACACGAGATAGCTGGAGAGCGGCGTTTCAAAGAACGCGCTGGGCATATGCTTGGTGAATTGCAGGTCGTGCGGATCAATCTCGCAACGCGGGTCATAGGCGTGGCGTTCGGAGCCGAATTTGATATTTTGCAGCGAATGGGGGGTGTGGGTGCGCGTGCCCCAATTGCCCGCGCCGCCGCCGTCGTCGGCATAGCCGACACGCGACCAGATCACCGGCATTCCTTTATCGCGGGCAAGGCGGCTGATCGTGTTGACGTATTCGATCTGGCGCAGGTCGGTTTCATAGGCGGTTTTG
>JANNCK010000276.1:0-10168 GCA_031386545.1 Sphingomonadales bacterium | reverse complement strand
GTCGGCGCGCGCGAATGTCTGCGCGGTGAAGGTGTTCGTGAACCCCAGATCGAAGCGGTCGTAGCGCAGCCCCGCGATCAAATCGATCTTGTCGCCGAGGCCAATCTGGTCCTGAATATAAAACGACGTCTGTTTCAACTTGGTCGCCACCGCACGGTTGCTGTTGCCCGTCGCCCCGCGCACGAACGTCACCGCCGGGATCGTGATCGGGTTGACCAGCGGCACCATCCGCCGCCGGTTCGCCGCCGACAGCACCAGCGGGTCGAAAAACCCGTTGATCCGCTCGTTGGTCGTGTCCTGCGCGGTATATTCACCGCCGACCAGAATCACATGGTCGATGCCGCCGGTCGCGACGCGCCATTCGAAATTGGCCTGCGCGATAAAGCTCGTGCGCTTGAACGGGTCGCGATACGCCTCGATGCCGACGGTCGGCCCGGGGACACCCGGCGTGACCGGCGTCACCGCGAACAGGTTCGTATAAACCTTGTCGTAATCGCCATAGAGCGCCTGCGTGCTGAACGTCAGGCTGTCGCTCAGCTTCGCCTCGGTCCGCAACCGGACCATATGCGCTTCGAACTTCGCCTCGTTCAGGCCGCGCACGCCAAAGAACACATCGCGGAAACCCGTCAGCGGCCCTGCCGGCGTCGTCAGCGTCCCCGCAAAGGCGGACGGAATACCGCGATCAACCACCCGGTCGTCGCGCGCATATTCATAACCGAGTTGGACCTTGAACCGCTCGCCGATCTGCGCGCCGACCGTCGGGTTAATCCCGAACCGCGTGCCGCCATAGGCGTCGCGGTGATTACCAAGGCTTTCAAAAAACGCGTTCAGGCGCAGCGCCGCCTGCCCGCCAGATCCCCCTAGCGCGATATTGGCATCGCCCGCGACATAGCCGCTGCGAAAACTGTCAATTGACGACGTAACACTGCCGGTCGTTTGCCCGATCATCGCCCCCTTCGTCACACGATTGATGATCCCGCCGCCGCCGCCGCGACCGAAAATCATCGCATTCGGCCCCTTGTGCGCCTCGACCCGGTCGATGTTGTAAAAACCGCGGAAATACTGGACGTCGTCGCGCAGGCCGTCGACGAAGAAGTCCGCCGTCGTATTATTGCCGCGCAGGGTGATCTGGTCGCGGTGCCCCTCGCCCTGCCCCGCCGACACGCCGGGCAGATAGCGGACGAGATCGGCCATCGAACGGATCGCGAGATCGGACAATTGCTGTTGGGTCACGACGGTGATCGACTGCGGCACGTCGAGGATCGGCGCGGCGGTCTTGGTCCCGCTCGTCGTTTCAATGGCGCGATAGCCATCGGTACGCCCGGTAACGATGATCGTATCCTGCCCGTCGGCGGCATCTTCGGCAAACGCAGGGAAGGGACTCACCAAAACAACCGCCAAAGCCAAGGCACTCACCGACACGCGCATCTACTCACTCCCTGTTGTTGAGTTTCCGCTATCGCTAGTCATTCGCAATTGCAAGGAGCCGTGTCGAATAATAGTGGCACTAAATCGCGCCAGCGATTGCCTGCCGCCGCTTGTCGCTTCGCCCCGCGCGCTTTAGGCGGCGCGCGGATGCGTGGCTTCCCCTTCTTCTCCCCCTCTTCCTACCGGCTGACCCGTCGGCGCGCCGTTGCGTTTGTCCTCGCGCTGGCGTTCGAGGTCTGTTCCTGCTCGCCTTTTTCGCACCGTTCAGCCCGCTCGCACGCAAGACCACCCCCGCGCTGACCACGATTGCTATCCTGCCCGAAAGCTCGACCACCGCCTCGACGCGCACCCCGCCAAAAGCCGCGACCAAGGCAGAGAAAACACCCCGGCCGCGCCCCGTCCCGCCCCCGCCCGTCGTCCCGCCGCTGCCGACCAAACCGGCGTGGGTCGAACTGAGCCGCGATGACATTATCAAGGGCGACATCGCGAAAATCCCCAACCGGCGCGGAGAAGGCGAAACCGGCCTTGCCGACAGCGGCACCAGCACGGGCCCCGGCGAGGGACCGAATGGCGCGCCGCTGTATAACGCCGAATGGTATGTCGAGCCGACCGGTGCCGAACTCGCCCTCTACCTGCCACCCGGCGGCCCCAAACCCGGCTGGGCAATGATCATGTGCCAGACCGCACCTGCTTATCGCGTCGAGAACTGCCGGAGCATGAGCGAATCGCCCCCCGGCTCGCGCCTCGCCAGCGCGCTGCGCCAGGCCGCGTGGCAATTCAAAGTCCGCCCGCCCCGCCGCGGCGGCGAAGCCCTGATCGGCGCATGGGTGCGAATCCGCTTCGACTGGGTGGAGCGGGGGGAGCGGTGATAAAATAGGAACAAATAACGAACAAAGTGCTTTCCTACAGTTTCTGCGGCTGCTAATGTGTTCGGCGGGGCGGTGTGCCCATCGCTCTTTGAAGTGTAGGAAAAACTGCGCTTAACCCGGTGAAGCTAGGGAAGCTAACGCACGCAAATTGGCGGTTCTGGTCGCTAGCGCCGAGTCGGTTTACTGGGCGTCCCGCTGTACCAGTCACACACTCGGTTGCCGAAGGGCTGTCTTGCTGCAAACTTTCCTGCAACACATGGCGCGCGCCGAAATTGAGTATCGTGGACAGCGCAACGGCAGGGGAGCTAACCAAAGTGATCCGCATTCTGAAATGGGCATTCGGCCTGCTGCTCGTCGCCATCATCGGCCTCGGCTTTGCGTACTGGACCCCCGACACCGACAAGGCGGCGATGCGCGCCAAATACGGGTCGCCCGCCTCGCAATACCTCAACATGGGCGATGCGTTCGTCGTGCATCTCCGCGACGAGGGGCCCAGAAACGCTGTGGGCGAGGCACCGGTGATCGTACTGGTCCACGGCTCGAACAGCTTCCTGCAAACTTGGGACAAATGGACAGCCGCGCTGACCGCGACGCACCGCGTCATCCGCCTCGACCTGCCCGGCCACGGCATGACGGGCGAGGTGCGTGCGCGCGGCTATACCCGCAGCGACTATGTCGATGTCGTCGATGCGGTGACCAAGAAACTCCGCGTCAGCCGCTTTGTCCTCGGTGGCAATTCGATGGGCGGTGGTGTCGCCTGGGCCTATGCGCATAAATATCCGTTCAAGGTGACCGGCCTTGTCCTCGTCGATGCCACCGGCGCGCCACAGCTGGCGGATGCCCAGCTGCCGCTCGCCATGCGCCTTGCAGGTGTGCCGGTCCTGAATGGCCTGATGTCGAAGATCACCCCGCGCGCAATCGTCGCCGACGGCGTGCGCACATCGGTCGCTAATCCGTCGAAGGTCACCGACGCCGACATCGACCAATACTGGGAACTGTTGCGCTACCCCGGCAACCGCACCGCAACGATCCACCGCTTCGGCTATGGTCGCGAGCCATCGCTGCCGGGTCCGCTGCCCCAGCCGATCCCGACTCTCATCATGTGGGGCGCAGAGGACAAGCTGATCCCGGTATCGTCCGCCGCGTGGTTCAAGGCGCAAGTGCCCGCTGCCGAAGTCGTGATTTATCCCAAGGTCGGCCATCTACCGATGGAGGAAATCCCCGAACGAAGCGCCACCGATCTCAAACTCTGGCTCGCAAAGCTACCGTCCGCGCGCTAGCCTGTCGCCCATGGCAACGATTGCGGTCTACTCACTGAAAGGGGGCGTCGGAAAGACGACGCTGGCGGTTAACCTCGCGTGGTCGGCCGCAGTGCAATCGTCGCGGCGCACGCTGTTGTGGGATCTCGACCCGCAGGCGGCGTCGAGCTGGCTGCTCGACACCGGCGCGAAGGCCAAGGACGTGGCGCAGGCAGTGTTTGCCAAGGATGTGTCACCCGGAAAATTGATCACGCCCACGGCGATACCCGGCCTCGACCTGCTCCGCGCTGACACCTCATTGCGCGGTCTCGACCAGTTCTTTTTTGAACTGGGCAAGCGCAAGCGGCTCGCGAAGCTGCTCGGCGAGCTCGACAAAACCTATGACCGTATCATCCTCGATTGCCCGCCGGGGCTGACCGAAACCAGCGAGCAAGTGATGCGCGCCGCCGACCTGATCCTCGTCCCGGTCATCCCCTCCACCCTGTCGCGCCGTGCCCTTGACGAGGTGATCGCCTATCTCGCCCGCGAGCATGGCAAGCACGCGCCGATCCTGCCGGTCTATTCGATGGTCGACCGGAGGAGACTGCTCCATCGCGAAGCGATCGAGCGCGATGTGGCGTGGCCGGTCATCCCGATGGCAAGCGCCGTCGAACAAATGAGCGTCCGCCGCGCGCCCGTCGGGACGTTCGCCGCAACCTCCCCTGCCGGCGAAGCATTTTCTCGGCTGTGGACGGGGGTGGAGCACAAATTGTCACGGGTGCGGGGCAAGTGAGCGGGCGCATCCCGCAGAGCTCCTTGGTTCTCGATCCCGCGTTGCTGCTCCGCGCCTATAGCGTCGGCGTGTTCCCGATGGCCGACAGCCGCGACGCCCCGTCGGTCTATTGGGTCGAACCAAAAACCCGCGCCATCCTGCCGCTCGACGGGTTCCATCTCTCAAAATCGCTCCGCAAGACAATATTGTCCGACCGCTATGCCACGACGGCGAACCGCGACTTTGCCGGAATCGTACGGCTGTGTGCGGAATCGGTCGATAACCGCCCCGATACATGGATCAACGCACAGATCGAAAGTGCGGTTCAGCTGCTCCACCGGCACGGCCACGCCCATTCGATCGAGACGTGGGAGGACGGAAAGCTCGTTGGCGGTCTTTACGGCATTTCGCTCGGCCGCGCGTTCTTTGGCGAATCGATGGTCAGTCGCGCGACCGACGCTTCAAAGGTCGCCCTCGCGCATCTGGTCGCCCGACTACGCGCTGGCGGGTTTACCCTGCTCGACTGTCAATTCATGACCGACCACCTCGCCTCGCTCGGCGCGGTGGAGGTCAGCCGCGCGGCCTATATGGCGTTGCTAGAAGGGGCCGTTGCGGGCGCGGTATCGGCGGCGGTATCGGCCGCGGGGGCATCAGCAGCGCCCGACTCCCCACCCGATTTCGGCGCGCTCGATTTTTTGCCAGGCGCGCCCGACGCATCGCCCGTCAGCGTCACCGTGTCGGGACCGATTTCGGCATGGCGCATTGTGCACTCCTTGGCCCACACGTCGTAAACCGGATGGGCGACCACGTTCAGTGATGGCGATTCCTTATACAGCCAGCCCGAAAATACTTTGCGCCAGTTCGGGCCGGTCGTGTTCTTGACCATGACCTGCACGAATGCACCGGTCAGCTTGTCGGCTTCCCAATCAGCAGTCGATTCGCACGCCTTCAGTTTGACGACCAGATCACCGATGCGGACGCCCTGCCCGGGTTTCAGCTTCAGGTCGCGCGATAGGCCGTTGCGCTTGTTAAGAATGCCGATGGTCGCGACCCGCTCAGCCATTGGCGTGTCGCCCTTCTGCGGCTGGATCAGCGTTTCAACCTGCACATCCGGTTTCGGCGCGGGATCGGCGGGCGCTGCCAGATTGCCGATCATCGGCGCGGCAACCGCCACCCCAACCGCTGCCAGCACCACACCAAAGACCGCTGTCCGCTTCATCCCGCGTCCGGTGTCCATGCCTCGTAATCGCCCGTCGCGGGCGCACGCTTGCCACCCGACTCAAGCGCTCCTGCGGGGCGATAGGCAGCAGGTGTGCCGGTCAGATTGGCCTTGGCTTCTTTTTCCCAGCGACGCGCCGGGGGCAGCGAGACATCGGGCAGCTCATCGACTTGATGATGCAGCCAGCCGTGCCATTCAGGCGGCACCCGGCTCGCGTCATTGGCCCCGGCATAGCGCACGAAGCGGCGACGGCGACCGTCGGGCAAGGGCTTGCCCTCGAAATATACGCCACCCAGCGCATCCTCGCCGACGCGCTTTGCACCCATCAGACTGAGCGATGTGCCGATGGTCGCGCCATCCCACCAGGTGAATATCTTGCCGAGCAATCCCATAACCTGCCGCTTAGGCGTCCGGTCGTTGAGGCGCAACGGTCAAGGGCGATCCGACAGTTCGTGCCGACACCGAATTAAGGCTTGTCGGTCCACACAACCTTGTCGTCTTCATTGATGCCCAGCTCTGCCGCGCGACCGCCCGCAATTTCGAGCACCGCCGCGACTGGCTCGCCCGACGACACAGGCGCAAGTGAGTAGGGAACGGTGTTCGCCGCAATCCGGGCGATCGTGCCGTCAGCGCGGACGAAAATCATGTCGAGCGGGATGACGGTATTCTTCATCCAGAAACTCGCGAAGCGCGGCGGACTCATCGGGAAAATCATGCCCTGGTTCGGCGCAAGATGCTCACGAAACATCAAGCCACGTTCCTGCTGCGCCTCTGTCCGCGCGACCTCGATGCGAAAGACGTGCGCCTTTGCGGCAGTTGCGACGGTCAGCGAGACAGTCGAGGAAGAGGCCGTGCGGGCGCCGGCCTCATTGCCTGCACCGCTGCACCCTGCAACCACGAGCGACAAGAGCAGCGCACCAGACATCATTTTACGCATTACCGGGTTCCACAACGACGACCAGGGGGCCCTTCTGCCCTGCCGCAATACGGGCATGCAAGGTCTGTTCGGGCACCACATCGCTATAGCCGGCCCGGCGGAGCGTTTCCATGTGGAGAAAAATATCCTCGTCGCCACCGGGCCGCACGACGAAGCCATATCCCTTCAGCCGGTTGAACCATTTAACCGCAACAAGTTCGGCAGGTCCTGCTTGATCGAGGAGTTCCTGGGGATCACCGCGCCCGCGACGTTCTGAGGCGCGCACGTCGGCGTCCGGGCCGGTTGCCGTCGACAGGTCAATCGACACGACTTTCGACGCTTGCCAGCCTCGTTCGGTTTGGACGGCATCGAGCACAACGCCCGCACCCTCGGGCAGGGTGCGGCGGTCATGGTCGCGCAACAATGAAAAATGGACAAGAACATCACCGATATCGGTAACTGCGAAACCGAAGCCCCGAGTTGCATCGAACCATTTAACCGGCCCAGCGCAACGAGAAGGCTCGCCTCCGGACGAATCCAAAGTCGGTTCTGTAGTCCGGACCTCCGGATCTGTCTCCATCGCACCTCAACCCCCGCATCCCTATACAGGCACGCATGGTTTGTAACAATATGCGCCAAATCCTAGTCGTCGTCGATACTGTCCGCATCAGGGACGGAATTTACGAAATATCTCGTAAGTGCAATACTATGCCCTGCACGGATCATCGCCGCGAAATGGCGACGCGCGGCAGCCTGATCGACCGGTGCGGTGCAGAACATGCCAATACGCCGCTTACGCGCGAAACTTTCAGCACTCTCAAACGCCGAATCGGCATCGGGTCGCAAGCTTTCGGTAATGTCCCGGGCGATGCCGGACTGGTGAAGCGATGACTCGACCCGCCGATAACCATAGCCACGCCGCGCAAGTGCCCGCGACTTCGCTTCGGCAAACGCCCGGTCGTCGACATAGCCTGCATCGACGCACTGTACGATAATCGCAGCCAAGGGCGGCGAACTGTCATCTATCCAGCCGCGCTCGATAATTTTGCGGCGCAGATAATCAGTCAACTTTGCCCGCGTCGTCGCGTACCGACCAACATAACGGATGGCGAGCGCCTGCAACGACGATGGATCGAGGGGTCGCGGACGATAGGCGGAGCGGGTCTGCGGCACAGCGCCACTTTTGTGCCACAGTCGAACTGGAATGAGAATGCTTCGACTTTCTGAGTTCGATAATGGCTGCAACCGGAGCTAAAAGATTGCACGACCTCGCCGAAGCGCCCGTGAAGCTAGCACTCGTTCCTACGCAGAGCGATGATGGTCGCACGCGCCGATTCGCCGATTTTGCCACATTGGGCGATGCGCTCGACTTCGCTGCTGAAGGGGTATGCGGCTTAAATTTCCACGATCCGCGCGGGAATCTTGTGCGCGCCTATGGCTATCGGGAGCTGCGCGACGATGCGCGCAAAATGGCTGCACGGCTTATCGCTCACGGCATCGTCCCGCGCGACCGCGTTGCCCTTGTTGCCGAAACCGGCCCCGAATTTGCCGCGTTGTTTTTTGGCTGCATCCTCGCGGGCGCGTGGCCCGTCCCGCTGCCGCTGCCGACATCGTTCGGTGGGCGCGATGCTTATGTCGATCAACTTGCCGTCCAAATGAAGAGTGCCGAGCCAGTCGTGTTGTTTCACCCGGCGGAACTTGGCACGATGGCGAGTGATGCTGCCCGTGCGGGCGGACTTGTCGCCATTGACTGGGAATCATTTGCGGCGCGCCCTGCCCCTGCATTCGTCGTACATCACGCCGAACCGGACGACATCGCCTATCTACAATATTCGTCGGGTTCGACGCGCTTTCCGCACGGCGTCGTCATTACCCACCGCGCGTTGCTCAACAATCTTGCAGCTCATTCGCACGGGATGGAGGTTCGCCCCGGCGACCGCTGCGTTTCATGGCTGCCATGGTATCACGACATGGGTCTCGTCGGTTGCCTGCTCTCGCCGGTCGCCAATCAGGTATCGGCTGACTATCTGAAGACCGAGGATTTTGCGCGGCGTCCGCTCGCGTGGCTCGATCTCATCAGCCGCAATGCCGGCACAACGCTCAGTTATTCCCCGACATTCGGCTATGATATTTGCGCGCGGCGGATCTCGTCGCAATCGCATCCAGCTGACCGCTTTGACCTGTCGCGCTGGCGGGTTGCGGGTAACGGCGCGGACATGATCCGGCCTGATGTGATGCAGGCATTTGTCGATGCTTTTGCGCCTGCCGGGTTCAAAGCTTCCGCTTTTTTGCCGAGCTATGGCCTGGCCGAGGCAACCCTTGCGGTTTCGATCATGCCGCCGGGCGAAGGAATAGTCGTCGAACTCGTCGAGGAAACCGATCTGTCGGGCGTCGCCGAAGACGGAAAACGCCCGAAACGCTACCGCGCTATCGTCAATTGCGGCAAACCGGCTCGCGACATGCGTATCGAAATTCGTGAAGAAGACGGAACCCCGCTTCCTGAACGTGCCATCGGTAAAGTGTGGTGCGCGGGGCCATCGATCATGGCGGGGTATTTCCGCGACGAAGTCTCGACGGTCGCCTGCATGAAGGACGGTTGGCTCGATACCGGCGACATGGGCTATATGTCGGACGGCTATGTTTACATCGTTGGTCGTGCCAAGGACATGATCATCGTCAATGGCAAGAACCACTGGCCGCAGGACATCGAATGGGCAGTCGAACAATTGCCCGGATTCAAGCCCGGCGACATTGCTGCCTTTGCGATCACGACCCCGGGTGGCGAAGAAACACCGGCTGTCCTGGTCCAATGCCGAACCACCGATCCCGAGGAGCGAACGCGCCTTCGCGACGCTATCCGGGAAAAAGTGCGTGGCATCACCGGGATGAACTGTGTTGTGGAACTGGTGCCCCCGCGCACCCTTCCCCGAACCAGCTCAGGCAAACTCAGCCGTGCCAAGGCACGCAACCTCTATCTGTCGGGCGAGATCCAGCCTTACGCACTCGCAGCGTGAATTTGTGATAAATCGTCATGCGGTGGTTACCGAACGCTAACGCATTGGCCTTAATGCGAAGACGTGACCAAAAAAACACCCCCGCTGTCCGAATCGGCCGCTCCAGTTATCGACTGGCTGACCGTGCTTGGCCTTAAACAGCCCAATTCGGTTGATTGGGGCCGGGTGCTGGGTGCCCAGCTAAATGTTGCTCACCAGCTAGCCGCCGCACGGATCGGCGTTTCACTGGCTGCGATTGCCGCCATCGTGGCGTCAGTCAACGGTCTCGCGCCAATGGCCTACATCTACGCTTGGGTTTTCGGCTGTGGGACGCTGGTGGCGTTGGCCGGTTATCCGAAATTGCGTCACCGCGGTTTTACCGTACAGACCGCAACGCTTTCCGAACTTCAGCGCGAAACTATCTGGTCGGTCCTGATCGGCCTCGGGTGGGGCGCCGGGTTTATTCTGTTCGCGCCCTACACTGGCCCGGCGCAGCTTCTGGTGCTCTGGGCCGTGATGACAGTTATGATGGCTGGAAGCGCCTTCGCCTTGTCTGCTATCCCGCTGGCAACTGCTGCGTTCCTGCTCATCATCGGCAGTTCGGTCACTTATGCAATGTGGCAACTCGATCTAAAACTGGTCAGCGGGATCGCCGCGATCTTCACCGGCGGCTTTATCGGGGCCTGCCTACATGCCGGACGCACTTTTGTTGTTCACGAATCAGCCGGGCTTG